>CAZBJT010000177.1:0-4199 GCA_964492215.1 uncultured Planctomycetales bacterium
AGCACGGCCGCAACTACGAATTCTTCGGCGCCCCGGTGGGCATGATCTTCACCAAACCACGGTAACTGTTATGCGATTGATCGGATGAGATACCTTTGGAAACAATGGTACTCCTGGTGTTCTTGCCGATATGGATCATCTTTGTACCGGTATCCGCTGTCATGCGGTTATTGGTCAAAGCCACCGAATAAAATTTACCGGTGGAATTATCGCCCTGCAAGATGACACTCGGGTATTTCCAGGTGATAGCAGAACCAGCCTCGACTTGCGTCCAGGAAATAGTCGAATAAGCTCCTACACATTTACCGCGCTTGGTGACAAAGTTATAAATACCACCTTTGCCCTCTTTATCGCCGGAATACCAATTCTGCACGGTGGAATATTTGATCTCCGCTTTTTCCATCGCGACCAGCTCAACGACCGCGGCATGCAATTGATTGGTATCACGCATGGGTGCCGTGCAGCCTTCCAAATAACTCACATAGCTGCTGTCTTCCGCCACAATCAACGTACGCTCAAATTGCCCGGTGTTCTCGGCATTGATACGGAAATACGTGGATAATTCCAGCGGGCAGCGCACCCCTTTGGGGATATAGCAAAAAGACCCATCGGAAAATACGGCTGCATTCAGCGCCGCAAAGAAATTGTCTGTATACGGCACCACTGAACCTAAATATTTTTTAACCAAATCCGGGTGATTGGCGATGGCCTCTGACATGGAGCAGAAAATAACCCCATGCTTGGCTAATTCACTTTGATGAGTTGTACCGACAGAAATACTGTCAAACACCGCATCCACGGCTACCCCCGTCAAGCGTTTCTGCTCGGTCAAGGGGATACCTAAACGATCAAAGGTCTTAAGCAATTCCTCGTCGACTTCTTCTAAATTCTTAGGGCTGGCATTCTTCTGCTTAGGCGCGGAATAATAATACAAATCCTGGTAGTCAATCGGGCCATATTCAAAGTTAGGCCAGTTGGGCTCGGTCAATTTCTGCCAATGACGAAACGCTTTTAAGCGCCATTCGGTCATCCATTCCGGCTCTTTTTTGCGCGCAGAAATCAGGCGCACCACATCTTCATTCAAGCCCTTAGGGAATTCCTCGGTGGCAATGTCCGTAAAGAAACCATAACGGTATTCACCGCCGGTTAATTTATTGTCTTGTAATTCTTGTTGTTTGACGACATCCGACATATTTACTCCTTAGTTCCTGCTTCATGCATGATCGGTTTACTGCGTATGGATTTCTCGCCCTGATTGCGTGACGAGATCAATTCCTGCACATTGATCGATTTAAAAAAAGAGGTAATCTTTTCATTTAAGTTCAGCATCGGTGAAATGACATTACAGCTGGATGTCATGTCGCAATGCGACTGATTAGTATGAAAACAATTAACAATCTGCAAAGGCCCCTCGATCATTTGGGTCAAATCAAAAAGGGTCACTTTGGATAAATCTTTTAACACCTGATAACCGCCATGCGCCCCCTGCTCGGCGCGCACGATCTCCTGCTGGGCCATGATCTGCAGCACCCGCGAGGTTGGGTCAAAAGGCGTATGGTAAATGTCGCAAATCTCCTTGGCCGAAGTCAATTGACCCGGGGCCTTGGCGCTCATATGCCTTAAAGAAATCAATGCATACTCTAATTTGCGGTTAATTTTAAACATAAGTTATCCCTTTTTAGGCAGCGATCTCGACGGTGATTTCCGGATTGTACTGATCACGCAGGATGTTCTCGATGGCTTTTAATGTACCCATGGATGAACTGGGGCATGAACCGCAGGCACCTTGATAATTGACCGTCAATGTTGCACCGTCATAACCAATGATCTGTATATCGCCGCCGTCCATTTGCAGGCCCGGACGGATGGTGTTGTTTAAAATATCGTCGATCTTAGCAATTTCAGGGTCAGTGGACGCAGGAGTCACGGGCTTCTTTGACTCTTCCACAAAAAAGTTAGGGTCATGCGTTTCAGCATGCTCTAAGATGATCTTCTTGATCTGGTCCTCAATGTCTTCCCAATCCACATTGCCATCTTGGGTGACCGTGATGTAATTGTCATAGAAATACACTTCCACAATGCAGGGCACGGTAAAAATGGCCGCGGCCAAAGGATTATGGGTGCATTCCGCTTCACTCTTATACGTTACTTTGCCTTCGGTTTTAACCGGTATATTCAAAACAAACTTAAGGGCGTTTGGATTGGGTGTACTTTGAATTAATGTCTTTATTTCCATATAAAATCCTCCTAAATACTTCTTTTTTTGACGTATATAAGATAACACGCCAAGGCCCTTTTAGCAAGGGTTTCTAAAGCACCGGTCCATCTAAATCAAGACGTATTTATCCAACACATATTGGGAAAACGGAAAGGAACAGGTAAAGGCCGGAGACACGGCATTGAGCACGTGAACGCTTTTATTATCCCCCTCCACTACAAAATCCTGCACCAAAGACAACTTCTCTTTGTCTAATAGTTGGGCCCGGATGCCGGGTGCGGTCCAGGCCGTAAATCCGGCCGGATCAATCGACTGCACCATGGCCACCGCCAGGGAAACAAAGTAATCCTTATTGTACTTCTGCATCTCTTCCCGGGCTAAATCACGAAAATTAAAGGCATTGGTCATATAAAGCTTGGATTCATAAAACAGCACTTCGGCCAATTCTTTTAAATTGAATTGGTCCATGTTTTGATAATTCTCCCGCCAAAAAGCAGGGATCGCGGTAGGCCCAATTTTGATGTCCCCCGTCACTGTCTTAGTGTAATGCACCCCTAAAAATGGGTTCTTTAAATTAGGCACAGGGTAAATATTGGTCTTCACATCTGTTTTGTTTTTGGTGTATTTTAAATAAAGCCCTTTAAAGGGGATCATGGTGTATTTCTGGCCGAAGCCGAAATCCTGGGCTATTTTATCTGCGTAAAGCCCGCCGCAGCTGATGATTTTCCCTGCTTCAAAATCACCTTGGGTTGTTTCAACCACCTGGCCGCGATGCGCGGTGTAACGGCAATTGTAAATAAACTCAACACCAAGCTTGATCAAATCTTCTTTGATAGCAGCACACACCTGCTTGGGATCGACGCTGGCGGTGTCCGGGGAATATAGGGCGCGCTTGAATGTTTTCACATTTGGTTCGATCTCACGGGCTTGGCCCTCATCAATCAAACGCACATTGGAACCATTGCGCTGCCCGCGCTTGAGCAATTCATCCAATTGCCCCAATTCATGTTCATTCTGGGCCACGACCAGCTTACCGCATTCATTCATGGCCAAGCCCTTGGCACGGCAATACGCTTTCATGGCGCGGCTGCCATCCACAGTAAACTTGGCTTTTAAACTATCTGCGGTATAATAGAAACCGGCATGCAAAACACCGCTGTTACGGCCTGAAGCATGCTTAGCTTCACCGGATTCTTTGTCCAAGATCAAAATGCGGGCATCGAGCTGGCGCCCTTTTAAGGCATGGGCCATGGTTAAGCCGATGATGCCGCTGCCAATAATAATGAAATCGTATTTTTTCATGTAACACCCTGATAAAGTTGGTAAAATAATGCGTAATTATAACAATAACATAAGGAGATTGCCATGAATAAATCGACCTTCCTGAGCCTTATCGCTGCCCTAGCCTTAGGTTTCCTGTTTGCCCAGACATTCGCTGTTAAAGCTGAAACCAAAAGTTTTGCCGGTGTGGTTCCTTTTGCCACACCTTCGGGAATGGTGGGGTTCTTCAATCAAAATAACGGCAAGATCTACATCTATGACAATAATGTCAGCGTGTGTATGTTTGAAGGCAAAATCGATGAATTAGGCAAAAAAGCCATTACGATCCGTGCCGATCAGCCCAAAGACCAGTACCTTTACAATCAGAAACCTTTGAAATAAAAAGAATGACGAATAACACACCTTGTATCATGACGGTCAAACCCGGGCGCTATGTCTGGTGTACGTGCGGCCAATCGCAAAAGCAACCCTTTTGCGACGGCTCCCACGGCCCCACCGGCATGCGGCCCATGTTTGTTGAAATCGAAGAAGAAAAAACCGTCGCCTGGTGCACCTGCAAAACCACCAACACCAAACCCTTCTGCGACGGCTCCCACAAAAAACTGCACTAATTCCAGACACCTAGAGTAATTTAATTATTTGCTAGGGCTCATGAACCCATTTAATGTCTTTTCGCTCAGAATCGATTTTGCTCTACTAG
>CAZBJT010000178.1:0-4191 GCA_964492215.1 uncultured Planctomycetales bacterium
GTAAGGACAATATTAAGGATATTAAATAAGAAGGGCAAGCTGTACCAGGGGTCAAAGGCCGTTATCATGATGTAGTATTGGCGCTGGGGGGAGTCTGCCGCTGTAAAATACAGGCCTGTCCCAAGGCTTATGAAGAAGAAAAGAATGGCGTAACTTTTCCAAAAAAGATTCATGACTTTATTATACGGGTTAGAAAAAAATTGAAAATCTTTTTGTGAACAAAAAGGGCGATGTTAAAATGCAATCAATGGATGAAGAGTTCTACAGCATTGTTTCCCAAGCCTGCCTCAAGGATCCCCGTTATAAGGCTGAGGCGTATGAATTTGTCATGGAAGCCTTGTCTCATACCCAGCAGAAATATAAGAAGCAGAGGCATGTGAGTGGTACAGAGCTTCTCGAGGGTATACGGACGCTTTTATTGAAGAAATTCGGCCCCATGACCATGAGTGTCTTGAAGTTTTGGGGCATCAAGGCCACCGATGATTTTGGTAATATTGTCTACAATTTAGTGGAATATAAGATCCTGGCTAAAGACACCGAAGATCATTATGAGAGTTTCAAGAATGTTTATGATTTTGAGGAAGTCTTTAACAAGGGTTACCGCAAACAGCTCGCCCGTCGTTTAAAATCGATGCGTTTTTAAATGGTTAGCTTAAAGCTGCCCTGTAGTATAATCTTCCCATGCCGCAACTTTTAAGCGATATCCCCATTCAATTTGTTAAGGGTGTTGGCCCTTCTAAGGCTAAGCTCTTGGCGAACCTCGGTATTACGACCGTCGAGGATTTGCTTTATTTATTCCCCAGCCGGTATGAGGACCGTTCGCAGTTAACGCCCATGGCCATGGTCCAGGTGGGTGAACGCCAAACCGTAGCAGGGCATGTCTTGAGTGTGGGTAAACGGAATTTTTATTCTAAAAACCGTACGTTTGAAATGGCGGTGGGGGATAAAAGCGGGCGTATTTTTTGTGTGTGGTTTAATCAGCCTTATTTGGATAAGTATTTCAAAGAGGGGCAAGAAATTGTTCTGTACGGGCGTGTTGAAGTGTTTAAAAAGCGACTGCAAATGCTGGTCCCGGCTTTTGAATTGATTGCCGCCGAAGACCGCACCCTTAATATGGGCCGTATTGTCCCGGTGTATCCATTGACCAAAGGGATCACTCAGCGGTATTTGCGTAAGCTCATGGATAGCTGCCTTGAGGCTTATGGCGGGGAACTGCAGGATGTCATTCCTGCCTCCATCCGTCAGCAGCATCACCTGGGTCATATTAATGCGAGCATCCGTCAAATTCATTTCCCTGCTAATTTTACCGAGCAGGAAAAGGCCATCGAGCGTATTGCTTTTGAGGAGTTTTTCCTTTTTCAGATTTCAGTGATTTTACGGCGTTTGAGTATTGTGCAAAAGGAAGGTATTGCTCATGCCATTGACAAAGCATTATTCGAGCAGTATGCAACGGCCTTTCCTTTTACGTTGACCGGTGCCCAGCAAAGGGCCATTACTGATATTATCGACGACATGAAAAAATCTCGTCCCATGCTGCGATTGGTGCAAGGGGATGTGGGCAGTGGTAAGACGGTGGTGGCTTTCTTAGGCTGTGTGGTGGCTTGGAAGAACGGCAAGCAGGCAGCCATTATGGCCCCGACGGAAATATTGGCCCAGCAGCATTATTTTAATTTTCAGAAATTATTAGGGCAGGGGCCGTTCAAAAATTTGAAAGCGGCGCTTTTGATCAGTAGTACGCCTAAAAAAGAAAAAGACCTGCTGTATAAGAAATTAAAAGAAGGAGATATTGATTTAATCATCGGCACCCACGCTTTATTGGAAGAAACCGTTGCGTTTAAGTCTTTAAGTTTTGTGGTGATCGACGAGCAGCATAAATTCGGGGTGAATCAGCGGGCTTTGCTTTCCGCTAAAGGGACAAATCCTGATGTGTTGATCATGACCGCCACACCTATCCCTCGCACCCTATGTTTAACACTGTATGGTGACCTGGATGTGTCGGTGATCAATGAAATGCCGCCGGGCCGCGGTAAGATCACCACCTATCATCTTCCATTAAGTAAGGCCCAAAGTGTTTATCAGAAAGTGCGTGAATTGGTTCTTAAAGGCACCCAGGCGTATATCATTTATCCTTTGGTTGAGGAGAGTGAGAAACTAGATCTTAAGGCCGCCAAGGACATGTTTGAACATTTGCAGCAGTTTGAATTTCAGGGGATGCGTGTGGGGTTGGTGCATGGGCAGATGAAAAGGGAAGAAACAGATGCTATAATGGCACAGTTTAAAGCGCATGAATTGGACGTCTTAGTTGCAACCACCATCCTTGAGGTGGGCATCGACGTGCCTAATGCCAATGTCATGGTCATCGAGCATGCCGAGCGTTTTGGTTTAAGTCAAATGCATCAATTGCGCGGGCGCATCGGCCGCGGCAAGCATGATGCCATCTGTGTTTTAATTTCCGATGCTGTGACCGAGGAGAGCAAGGCCAGGCTCGAGTCTATTGTGAAAACAACCGATGGATTTAAAATCGCTGAATATGATTTGCAGATCCGGGGACCGGGCCATTATTTCGGTCGCCATCAACATGGCCTTAATGAGTTGCGTGTGGCAAATCCGATTACACAAATGGACATTTTGGAAAAAGCCCGTAAAAACGCCATCAGCTTGACCCAAAGTGATCCGCATTTGCTTCAAGGCGAGCATCGCATGGTCAAGGATGTTATTAAAAAACGTTATCCACAATATTTGGATTTAATCCTAGCGGGGTAAGATGAAAATTTCAGGCGGGCAGTACAAAGGGCGTAATTTTTATATGCCGGCCGGCATCAGGCCGACCCAAGGTGTTTTACGTGCGGCTATCTTTGATATTTTAGGCCATGACTTAAGCGGTTTGAGCTTGTTGGAATTGTTTGCCGGCAGCGGGGCGGTCAGCATGGAGTTCATTTCAAGGGGAGCGGCTGAGGTTACGATGGTTGAACATAATGATTTAAATGCCAAAACCATCCGGGAAAACTGTGAAATCTTGAGTATTGACTTAGGCGGCAATTACCGCTTAATACACGCAGATGCCTTTGCCACGGTCAAGCGCCTTTCCGAGGAGAAAAAGCATTTTGATGTGGTCTTTTTTGACCCTCCTTTTGGCCTCTCATTGGCCAAAAAAACCTTGAAACTAATAACCTCCCGTGATATATTACACGCTCAAAGTTTGGTCATAGCACAGTTCGACAGCACCGATGGTATTGAGACCCCGGAGGGGTTTAAGGTGCTGACGGAACGCCGTTACGGTTCTTCGTATCTGTCTATTTATCAGAAGGTTGGGAATAATGGCTAAAGGCCAGGGAGCAATTTATCCCGGTAGTTTTGATCCGTTGACCAATGGCCATTTGGATGTCATTCAAAGGGCGGCCCGTATATTTGATCGGGTGATTGTCGCGGTAGCGGATAATACCAGTAAGAAAGTTCTTTTTAGCATTGATGAACGGGTTGATATGCTTAAAGAAGTGACCCGCGGCATCAAAAATGTGTCTGTAGAAACATTTGATACACTGGTCATTGAGTACGCCCGTAAAAAGAAGATAAATGTTTTGATTCGCGGTTTACGCATGACGTCGGATTTTGATTATGAATTCCAGATAGCGCTGACCAATCGCCGTTTGGCTGAAGATATTGAAACTGTTTTTTTGATGCCGTCGGAACATGTGTCTTTTGTTTCTTCGAGCCTGTTAAAAGAAGTAGCCAGCTTGGATGCGGACATCAGTTCATTCATGCCGAAAGTGGTGGCCCTCAAGCTTAAAGAGCGTTTGAAGAAATGATCAAGATAGCTGTCAGGGACATAAAAACCACCACAGGTTTAGATATTGATCAAAGCATGCCTAAAGAAGGCATTGGTTTATCCGACGAAGAAATTGATATCCGTTCTGTATTAAATATAAAAGCGCATTTGTCCCGGGTAGATAATTTGATTGTCGCAGATGCCCAGGTTAAAGTTGATTTTGGTTATTTGTGTTCCCGGTGTTTGGAAGAGTTTAAATCAGCAGAGACTAAATCTTATACGTTTGATTTTGAACTTGAGCCCGGCACGGAATATATTGATTTAGGTGAAGAGATACGCCAGGAAATGATCATGGCCAATCCTTCACGTATTTTGTGCAAGAAGGATTGCAAAGGGATTTGCCCCAAATGTGGGGTAAATTTAAA
>CAZBJT010000179.1:0-4184 GCA_964492215.1 uncultured Planctomycetales bacterium
TTGCCCCGGTCCTGGTGCAGGTACCTGGTGTGTTAAAGAGCGGAATGTGGTTTAAGTCGTTGAATTTTCACTATGATCAGTCGGGTGGGACTGATGGCAAAGGTCATTTTTCAATGACCTTGGAGGGATATGCGTTCGTGGATAATTCTGCCAAAGAGTTACATTTGGTCAATGACCTGGTGACGGACATCCATAATGCTCCTTTTTTCGACAAGAATTTTAATTCAGTGCAAGTGTCTTCGGTCAGGAGAGATAGTTTGAATGACCGGATGGTGACATTTTTTACAATGGAGTGCTCGTCCTAATTATGCCTGATGCTACGCGTCCCCCACAGAAGAGCTGGAAAGATATTGATGTTGCCCAATTGGTCAATTTTGCCGGCGACCGTAAAGACCTTTTAGTCAATGGGGCTGTCATTGTATTTGCCATCCTTGCGGCAATCAATATAGCCAATTCTCATTGGCACCAGGAATCGGTTTATCAGGAAAATATCAAGCAAATGGAAGATAAGCTGCAGGTGATCAGTGTTTATAATGCCACCACACAGCGTACAAAGAAATTTTTAGGCCAATTGCCTAAAGCCATGCCGGATGGGCGATTGATGTCACAAATTGCCGAGTATGCCGCTCAAAATAATGTGGAGATCCTTTCCTTCACGCCGGGCCCAAAGACGAATGATCCGTTTTATCAAATGAGCAAGATAACAATCAATGTCCGTGCCCGTGAATATAAAGACCTGATCTTGTTCGTGCGTACCATTGAAAAGTCTTCCTATGCCTTGCGTGTTGATGCTTTAAGTACGTCTCTCGCTGAAGGAGTAAAAGATAAACGTGGCGCAGTGATGACAGGATCAATCAATGTGGTCATTGATATTGCTTTAATTAAAATTAATGAAGATCAGAAAACTTAACATTGTTATCATGTTGATGGCCGGGATGATGGTTGGAGGGGTGGCGCAGGGTGAGGTCAAGGAATCAAAAGTCCCCCCGGCGGCGCCCAAGACCGATGGGGATTCCTTTGACGATGATCTTTTTAAAGAAATGCTGGGTAAGGTAAAAGACCCTTTTCAGTCGCCGTTATCACAGGTGGTCAAATCTCAGGAGCCGGTTCAGGTGATCAATCGGACGCCGGTCATGGGGGGAGTGGGCGCAGTGCCCTTCCAGGGGAGGCCCAGTGCCCTTGCTAATGACAGTAAGCCGTTCGTGCAGCCTGCGGAAATTCCCCCGCCTGCTTTGCAGGTCAATGGGGTGATATGGAATTCAGACAGGCCGCAGGCCATCATTAACGACCGTGTCATTGATGTTGGTGATGAAATTGCCGAGAGTAAAGTGGTGAAGATCCGCCGGTCTGGTGTGGATGTGGAATATAAGGGGAAAGTTTTTTCTTTTGACGTCAAAGAATAAGCATGGGGAAAAATAATGAAGTGCCCTCCGATTAAAAAATATATACTGGCTATGATGATGACCGTGTTGGTAGTGCCGTTGGTATTCGGTGCGGCCAAATCATCGTGGGAAGATAATCATTTCATTGACCAGCGCTACACCAAACGTATTTCCATGGATTTCAAGGATGCGGCGCTGGGTGATGTGTTGAAGATATTCTCTCAGCAATCGAACATGAATTTTATTGCCGCTCAGGACATCACGGGCAAGCGCATCACCTTGTTCCTGGATAATATTCCAGTCGATGAGGCCTTGGCCAGGATATTAAAAGCCAATAATTTAATGTACGACATGTCGCCTGACAGTGATATTTTTATTGTCAAAGAGATCCCCAAAAGCGAAGCTAGGATCATCACTCGGGTCTATCAGCTTAAATACGCAACTGTTTCTTCATCCAAATTAAATTCTACCATTTCCATTTCATCATCTTCGTCGAGTAGCGGTTCTTCCGGCAGCAGCGGTTCCTCATCAGGCTCATCTTCTTCATCCGGTTCTTCTTCTGGTTCTTCTGCGGGGTCTTCTTCTGCAGGGGGATCATCGGATTCCGGGGCTAGCGGTTCCGGAGGCAGTAGTGGGAGTAGTGCCGGTAGCGGCGGCATTGCCGGGGCCCTTAAAGGGGCCATGTCTAAAAATGGAACAGTGGTCGAAGACCCCCGCACCAATAGCCTTATTGTTACGGATGAAGAAAGTCAATTTCCTAATATTGAGGCGATGCTTGCCAAATTGGATGTGCCTGTGCCGCAAATATTGATCCAAGTGGAAATGCTGGATGTTTCTAAAAGGACCTCTGATTTAATTGGCCTCCAGTTTGCTAATACGCCATTTGATCTTGATGCGACAACGGCGGGGTATTCCATCGGTTCTTTTGATAAAACAAATCTGTCAAAGGCCTTGGATTTCTTGCGCACGCAAACAGATACAAAAAGTCTGGCCAGGCCGCAGATCATGACATTGAATAATCAAACGGCCGAGATCAAAATTTCCACTAATGAAGCGGTGGGGGCAACCACGCGCACCGATGCCGGGCAAGGGACTTCATCTCAGTCTGTTCAGGCGGAACGTGTCGACACCGGCGTATTCTTAACCGTAACACCTCAGGCGAATTTATTGACCGGTGAGATCACCATGGCGATTTACCCCAAGGTCATTGAGGCCAAGAACGGCATTGTTGTCGACGGTCAGCAATTCAAAGATCCCGAAGAGCGGGGCACACAGTCTCTCTTAAAAGTCAAAAATGGGCAGACCGTTGTGATCGGCGGTCTGTTGCGGGAAGATACATCCGTCGCGGTGACCAAGGTCCCTATTTTGGGGGACATACCTTTTATAGGAGCGGCGTTTCGGCACAAAGACAGTTCTAAGAATAACAGGGAATTGATGATCTTTTTGACCCCGAGGATCATGGATGATAAATTCATGTCCGGTTCATCGCGGAGAAAAAAGGACCCCTTTAAGGATGGCAAGGATTCCGATAAAATGAATGCGATCAATCGGGCCTTATCCAATATGGAACAAAGGAATTATTAACCATGGCACGTTTAAAGCTTGGTGAAATACTTATTTCGCAGGGGCTGATTACAGAGAAGCAGCTCAATGAAGCCATTACTTTGCAAAAGCAGCAAAAGGGCGGCCGCATCGGCGAGGTATTGATTAAAATAGGCGCCATCAGCGAGAATAATTTAGCCACGGCTTTGGGCGTTCAATTGATGATCCCGTATGCGTCTTATTCTTCCGGTTTTTTAAAACCTAAGAAGGACCAGGGTTTAGACCGGCTCATTCCTCATGAATATGCCCAAAAATATTTAGTCCTGCCATTATCGCGCGCCGGCAATATGTTGACCTGTGCGATGTTTGATCCCCTGGATTTGATCATCCTCGATAATCTGAAAAAATTGACTAATTGTGAGATTAATCCCATCATCGTCACCAAGACCGATTTGATCAAGGCCTTGAATGATTTTTATTTTTTTGACCAGAATGCCGTGGGCGGTGACGTGCGCGTCAGCATGCTTGACCGTGCCGTTGAAAAAAGTTATGTGGCCAATGATGAACTGCCGGCGACGGTCTTACGGGATGTCCCGGTTGATGCGGAGCTCAGTATTGACCGGCTTATTGCCAAGGCTGAAGAAGCCCCTGTAGTTAAGCTGGTTGATTTGATCATCCGTCAGGCCATCGATGAGAAGGCTAGTGATATTCACATCGAGCCTTTTAAGGACCGCCTGGAAATCCGCTACCGCATCGATGGTGTGCTTTATCAAATCCCGCCACCGGCGGCCCATTTGCATTTACCGATCGTTTCGCGTATCAAAATTTTAGCTAAGCTCGACATCGCTGAAAAACGCATGCCGCAGGACGGTTCTATTTCCGCCAAATTGGAAGACCGTGTGGTGGATTTGCGCGTGTCAACCATACCAACGGTTTGGGGGGAGAAGGCGGTATTGCGTTTGTTGGATAAGGGTGCGGTTAAAATGGATTTGGTCAGTTTAGGTTTTGAACCGCGGCATTTGGAGATGATACGCCATGCCTTGAAACATTCGTATGGCCTTTTTTTTGTGACAGGGCCGACAGGCAGTGGTAAAAGCACGACATTATATGCGGCCCTTCATGAATTGATGGACCCTTCTAAGAATATCATGACCGTCGAGGACCCGGTGGAATTCAAGATCGAAGGCATCAACCAGGTCGGTGTGCGCACGGACATTGGTTTAAGTTTTCCAAATATATTACGTGCTTTCTTGCGCCAGG
>CAZBJT010000180.1:0-4167 GCA_964492215.1 uncultured Planctomycetales bacterium
CACCGCTCCCATGACCTTAGGATGGCAATGACCTAAATTGCTCACACCCCAACCCGGAAAAAAATCCAAGTACTTCTTACCATGCACGTCGGTCAGTACCGAGCCTTTGCCTTTAACAAAGATCAGCGGCTGACGCGTATATGTCAGTAAAATATTGTTATTATAACTTTCGAAAATTTCTTCGGCCTTCATGTTAATCCTTAATGATCTGTGTGCCGACACCCTGGTCGGTAAAGAACTCTAATAATAAAGCATGAGGCAGGCGGGCATCGACAATGTGGGTCTTATGCACACCACCCCCATGTAAAGCCTCGACGCAACCATTGACCTTGGGGATCATGCCGCCGGCAATCACACCGCTTTTGATCAATTCATCCACTTCTTTGAGCGTCAAAGTTGAGAATAATGTGCTCATGTCATTGAGGTCACGCATGACACCAGGCACATCGGTCAACAGGACCAACTTCTCAGCCTTCATGGAATTGGCAATGGCACTGGCCACTTCATCGGCGTTCACATTATGCGGCTGTTTTTCAACGCTTACACCCATCGGTGAGACAACCGTAATGCCACGAGCCAAATGGTCTTCTAAATGTTCTTTATTGACCGACGTGATCGTACCCACAAAACCTAATTCTTTCACAGACTGTTTCTTTTCTACAAAAATAATATTTTCATGACCGCGCAGGCCGCTCACATCACCCTTGAAACCCTTGATCTCCTGCACGATTTGTTGATTCAATTTTTCTAATTCTTCACCGACGATCTTCAATGTTTCTTTGTCGGTCACGCGTATGCCATCGACGAATTCATTTTTCATGCCTTTTTCTTTCATGCGGGCTGAAATGTGCGGTCCGCCGCCGTGGACGATGATGATGCGAATGCCCACATAACTTAAAAATACAATGTCCTGCAAGACATTGTGGCGGATCTTAGGATCATCCAAAATGCTGCCGCCGTATTTGATCACAAAAATCTTACGGCGGAATTCATGAATATAGGGAATAGCTTCTATTAAGATAGATGCTTTTTTAACAATGGTATCCATGGGGGTTAGTTGTACTCCCCATTAATTTTTACATATTCGTAAGAGAAATCGCAGGTAAACACCGTCGCGAATGCTTTGCCTAAGTTTAATTCCACTGTAATGGCGATTTCTTTTTTATCAAACGGTGAAAAAGAGATTTTCATCGTATTTTCATCAATGCCTTTAATGCCTAAAGAACCAACCGCCGCCCCAACCCGTCCCCAGTTAGGATTGCTGCCGAAAGCAGCCGTCTTAACTAGCGCGGAATTGGCAATGGCTTTGGCAATCTTTGTAGCCTGAACATCATTGCCCGCACCTTTAACATTTACGGTGATAAACTTGGTCGCCCCTTCACCATCAAGCACAATCTGCTTGGCCAAATAAATACTGACATATTCCAAGGCTTCATAAAACTTCTTAAAATCAGCGTTTTCCTGCATAATTTTCTTATTACCTGCCAAACCACTGGCTTGCACCGTCACCATGTCATTGGTGCTCATGCAACCGTCAACGGTAATACTGTTAAATGATTTGTCCGTTGCTTTCTTTAAGGCCAGCTTTAACATCTTTAATGAAATGGCCGCATCTGTAGTAATGAACCCCAACATGGTGGCCATATTAGGTTCAACCATGCCTGAACCTTTACCGCAGGCACCCACCGTCACGGTCTTGCCGCCAACCTTCACCTGCACGGCAATTTCCTTAAGCTTCAAATCCGTGGTCATAATAGCACGGGCGAACTTAATGCCGCCCTTGTCCGTCAAACCTTTAACCAAGGCAGGTGCTGCATCGACGATCTTATTGTAAGGCAATGGCTTGCCGATAATACCGGTGGATGTCACCACCACATCCGTCGGCTTGATATTCAATAGTTTGGCGATCAACACTGTGGAATCCTGTGCCGCCTTTAACCCCACCGCACCGGTGTAACAATTGGCATTGCCGCTGTTGACCAAGACCGCACGACCAATACCTTTTTTAATGTGCTTCATGCTAACCACCAACGGGGCTGCTTTAATTGAATTAACGGTAAAAACACCCGCCGTCACCGCCGGTACTTGAGACACAATAAGCCCTAAATCCGCTTTACCGGAACGCTTGATCCCGGCGGAGATGCCGTTAGCTACAAAACCTTGAGGTGCGGTAACGCCACCTTTAATTATTTTCATAAAAGCCCCTCGACTTCGCTAAAGCCAAACATGATGTTCATATTCTGCACCGCTTGGCCTGCCGCACCTTTCACTAAATTATCAATGGCCGATGTGATGACCACCATTTTCTTATCCGCACTGACCGCCAAACCGATATCGCAGAAATTAGTATGCGCCACATTTTTAACTTCCGGCTGGGCGCCTAATGGATGCACCCTTACAAACGGTTCGGTCTTATAGAATTTCTTATATAGCGTATGCACCTGATTTAAGGTAATGCCGTCGGATAATTGCACATAAATCGTATCTAGGATACCCCGGTTAATCGGCAATAAATGGGCCACAAAATGCACGCCCACGGGCGAGCCTGCTATTTGACCTAAATACTGGTCAATTTCCGGCGTGTGCTGATGAGTTAACACTTTATAGGCCTTGAAATTCTCATTGGCCTCAGCCAAAAGCAAACCCACAGACGCTTTACGTCCAGCGCCGGAAACACCACTCTTGGCATCAACCACAATCGATTGAATGTCTTTCCGCGTGGATACCAATGGTGCCAAACCTAAAATAGCGGCCGTGGGATAACAGCCCGGATTTGCAATAAATGACGCTGATTTAATTTTCTGACGGAACAATTCCGGCAAACCATAAATCGCCTTGCTTAAATTCTTGGCATCTGTATGTTTATGGCCATACCACGTCTTATAAACCTTAGCATTTTTTAAACGATAATCTGCACTTAAGTCAATCACCTTTAAGCCTGCCTTCAATAGCTTAGGCGTCACATGCATGGACTCGGTATGCGGCAAAGCCAAAAACACCACATCGCATTTGGCAGCAGCTTCTTTAATATCGAATTTCTGACACACCAAGGTGGTGCGGTTTAAGAACTCCGGGTAGATTTCGCTGATGGGCCCCTGGGTATTATTAGCAGCAACATAGGTCAGGCGGACGCCGGGGTGCTTTAAAAGCAGGGATAAAACTTCCTTGCCTGTATAACCGCTCACACCAACAATACCGGCCCGCACTGTCGTCGGTAAATTATTGTTTGCCATATATTTCTCCGTCGGGCAAAGCCCGTTGAAAACATCTTTAAATGATAAATAAAAAAGCCTATCTCGTCAACGTATTTTCGAAGGGAGATAGGCTTGATTATTTTGGCTATATTTAGTCTGGGATTAGCGTTTAACCCACTGGAATTTGCGACGTGCCCCCTTCTGTCCCGGTTTTTTTCTTTCTTTCATTCTGTCATCTCTAGTCAAGCAGCTGGCTTTCTTCAACACAGGCTTGGTGTTAGCATCACACACAACTAATGCGCGGGCCAAACCCATTTTGAAAGCACCGGCTTGACCGGTTGACCCACCACCGGTTACACGAACGACCACATCAAATTTGTTTTCCAAATTCGTCAAACGCAACGGTTGCATAATCAAAATACGGTCGGTCTCGCGCGGAAAATAATTGGTGAATTCACGCTTATTAACCATAATCTTGCCTTCCCCCGGGGTCAAAACAACACGGGCTACGGCATTTTTGCGACGACCTGTACCAGCATACTTAACGACTTCTACCATTTCAAATTCTCCTGATTGGATCCCCGATAAAAACATTCGGGGATGACCCTTTGGGTCACTTAATTTCTAAGACAATGGGTTTCTGTGCGGCATGCGGATGAGTATCGCCTGCATACACTTTGAGTTTCATGGCTTGCTTATACGCTAAAGGACCGCTGGGTAACATGCGGGTAACAGCTAATTCCATGGCTTTGGTGGGGCGTTTGGTCAACATATCACCCAACACCACCGCGCGCTGACCACTGGGATAACCGGTATAACGGGTATAGACCTTATCGGTCATCTTCTTACCAGTCACGCGGATCTTCTCGGCATTGATGATGATCACGGTATCGCCGGTATCTAAAAACGGCGTATAGGTGCGTTTATGTTTGCCACGTAACACTGATGCAGCCTTAGCGGCGACACGACCTAA
>CAZBJT010000181.1:0-4137 GCA_964492215.1 uncultured Planctomycetales bacterium
AAAGCATGCCAGCCACCCCCCACACCAAAGCCACGGCGCACAAATGCACCAGGAAATTAAAAATGTGATAGCCCTGCGGGTGAAGCTGATTGATCCAATAATTCAAGGCAAAAGAATAAATGCCGACCAGGCGGGTCTTAGGCAAAAGGCCCCACATCTCATGGATGCGGTGAAAATCCCTGATGTACGGGTTTAAAACAATAAACTGCTTATCATCGAAAACAAAGTCGAATTGAAACGTTTGATAATAAATGGCCAATCCCAGGCCGATCAACAAAAGCCAGTGACAGGCATAATACCAACGGGAGGATGGATCTGATAAAGAAACAGGCACGCGATGGGGTGATGTCATGGCATATCTATTGCGGGTTATTGCAGTTACGCTTGACCACATCTAAAAGGCTGTCAATGCCTTCGGCTTTACTGGCATAATCATTGGCCTTTAAGTGCCCGGCTTTTTCCCTGGCATCCGCATCAGCGGTGATGACCACCACCGGTATGGCGGCAAGGTCCGTGTCCTGCATTTGGACTTTGCGAAATTCGTACCCATCCATAACCGGCATCATGAGGTCCAATAAAATAAGGTCGGGCCGCGGGCTTTCACCCCGCAGGAAATTCAGCGCTTCCTGGCCATTGGAACTGCAATAGACTTCATAGCCTTCTGTTTCAAAAAGCTCTTTGGTCAATTCCTGTAAATCCTGGGAATCTTCCACTACCAGAAGGCGTTTGGTCTTAATGTCAGGTGTCATCGCTTATCACCCCCTACTTATAGTATAACATTTATACACGGCTAATTACACTGTAGCAAGGGAAGATGGCTGGGGCGCGTCGCTGACGGTTGCCCCGTTGGGAGACTGAGGAAGTAATTCTTGGGGCTGATGCTGAACTTTACTTTGGGCGATTTGCGGCTGGCCCTGATATTCATTGAACTTAACGGAAACAATGCGCGAGACGCCGCGTTCCTGCATGGTAACGCCATACATGACATCCGCGACCGCCATGGTCTTCTTATTGTGGGTGATGACGACAAACTGGGCGATCTTGGCGAATTCTTTAAGCAAATTGGCAAAACGGCCGACGTTGGATTCATCAAGGGCGGCATCAATTTCGTCGAGCACGCAGAACGGGCTCGGGTTGACTTTAAACACACCGAAGATAAGTGCTATAGCGGTCAATGTTTTCTCACCACCGGAAAGCAGGGAAATATTCTGCAGCTTTTTGCCCGGCGGGCGGGCCACGATATCGATACCGCATTCCAAGGCATTTTCAGGGTCTAATAACACCAATTGCGCTTCACCGCCGCCGAAGAGCATGCGGAAATAAATGGTGAATTCTTCGCTCACCTTGGCAAACGTTTCGGTGAACATCTGGCGGGTGGTGCGGTTGATCTTTTGGATCGTCGACATCAATTGCTCGCGGGCCGTCAATAAATCGCTTTGCTGCTTGGTCAAAAATTCATAACGGCCTTTTAACTCTTCGAATTCTTCAATGGCCACCAAATTGACAGCGCCATAAGATTCGCAACGCTTTTTTAATCTATCAATCTCAATGGCTAATTCGTCATAATTAACTTCCGGGGCTGGCGTTGCAGCAATTGCTTCACCTTCCGCTGCTGCTTCCGGCGCTGGTAATAAGGGCAAGGCTACTATTTCATCCCAATTGATCTTATAGGCCTGCAATAAACGTTCTTTCAAGGCGCGCTGGGCGAATTGCAATTCCTGCTCTTTCATCTGCAAGTTATGCATGTCACTCTTGGCATTGATGATCTCATCTTCAATGGCACGGCTTTGATTGCGCACACTGCTCAAGCGCTGGGACATCTCGGCCTTTTGGGCCAAATTATCATTGAACTCAAGCGCCAACGCTTCTTTTTGGGTCTTGAATTGCTCGATGGTCTGGGTCAAACTGACAATCTCTTCGCTCACCCGGGCTTTTTTGGATTGTAATTCCTGCACATCATTTTCAAAACGGCTGATATCGGCGAGGTCGCGGTCCAAGCCTGATGTATACACCTGCTCCTGGTCACGTAAGCCATGCTGCTTATCAGCCACGGCCCCGTATTCCGCTTCCATCTGGGCAATAGTCACATTCAATGTTTCGCGTTCCTGGGACTTGGCGGCAATGGCTTCCTGTTTGTCCTTAATATCGTTCTGGCAACGGGTCAGGGCTGCGGCAATGTCGTCTATGGCCTTGCTTAATTCCTGCTCCTGCACTTTCAGGGTGGCCAACGTGGATTCGATCTCGGCGAATTCATTGGTGATCATGTCTAACTCACCGACGAGCTTTCCGCTTTCAGCTTCCACATGGTGCTTTTGTGATTCAAGCACGGATAATTTCTTTTCCTGGTCCTGGATCTGCTTTAAGTCACCTTCGACTGTCCAGCTTTGCTCCTGGATACGCGCTTCTAAATCTGCTTTGGCCGAGAGACCTTCGGCTAATTTTACTTCAATCACGGCAATGCGCTCATCCATGTATTGCAAATCAAGCGCCACATATTTGGTTTCGTAGGTGATTTCGTATTGTTCCGCAGATGTTTCATTGGCCGGGATCACGTTTACATGTTTGATCTTACCGATAATACCGGTTTGGGTATCGGTGGGGCGTACCTGGGCGATAAAGCGGCCTTCCACGACGGGGTCTGGGCTGTCCTGGTATTGCGCCTGCATTTTTTGAATAAATTCTTTTTGGGACAATAAGAAAACTTTGCCTTTTTCTAAATCATCAATGGCCTTATCTTGCGCGGCTAATTGGGATTTGACCGCACCTAATTGCTCGCGGCGATTATTGCAATTGGCCCATAATTCGCTTAATAATTGCTGCACTTGGCCGATGGCAATATTAATGCCTTAAAATTTCTGCACCACCTGCTGCTGCTCGCTGCTGACCTTATTGTTCTCATGCTCGAGGCGGGCTTTACGGGCCAACGCTTCCATGACCCGTTTCATATTTTCGGTCATTTGATTCTTCACCCGCACGTGCTCGCCATTGAAACCTAAAACTTCACTTTCAAAAGACTTGATGGCGTCCTGCGCTTGCTGGGTGGCACTTAATAACGTATTGAGGGCCATGCGTTTTTCGCCTAAACGGGCTTGGGCATTATTAGCCAATTCATCCAATTGGGCCAAGCTGGCCTTGATCTCTTCAACCTTGACTTGGGCCGCGCTGCAACGGATCAATGCCGCTTGCTTGTCTTCTTCCAGGCGCAGAGCCGTTGCATCAATGCCGCTCAAACGTTCTTCATTAAACCCGATTTGGCGGGTATTGATTTCAATGTCATTATCCAAACGCATTTGACGGCTTTTAAGCGCATTGATCTGTTCTTCTATCTCTTCTAATAAAGCACTTTCATGCTCAATGCGATTATTGAGGCCTTCTAATTGGCTGGTGGCTTCCAGCTCTTTACGCTGTAAATCACTCACCACCGCATGTAAGGCTTGAATTTCAAAAGTAAAACGGCCCATATTGTGCTGGGCTGTAAGTAATTCATATTGCTTGAGTTGCTCGAAATCCTCTTTATATTTCTGCGCTTTCTTGGCTTGACGCTCAATGGTCGCGATCTGACGTTTGACTTCGACCACAATGTCATTAATGCGCAATAAATTATCTTCAGTCTCTTTGAGCTTACTTAATGCTTCTTTCTTCTTGCTTTTATATTTGGTAATACCGGCAGCTTCATCGAAAATCTGGCGGCGGTCTTCCGGTTTGGCGGAAACCACCATGTCAACGCGGCCCTGCTGGATCAAGGAATACGCTTCAGCGCCCACACCGGTGCCTAAAAAAAGCTCCACAATATCCCTTAAACGGGACGTGTTTTTATTGATCAAATATTCGCTTTCACCGGAACGGAACAAACGGCGGGTGATGATGACTTCGTCGTGGTCAACGGGTAAAATGCGGCTTTCATTGGCAAAAACAAGGCTGACTTCGGCGAAACCGAGCGGGGCTTTCTTGTCGGTACCATTGAAAATAACATCTTCCATGGAGGAACCGCGCAGGTCTTTGGCGCTTTGCTCACCTAAAACCCAGCGGATGGAATCAAATACATTACTTTTACCGCAGCCATTGGGGCCAACGATCGCGGCAATGCCCTGCTCAAAATGAAGAGTCGTCTTCTCAGCAAAGGATTTGAAACCGAAG
>CAZBJT010000182.1:0-4089 GCA_964492215.1 uncultured Planctomycetales bacterium
TACCCCGATACAATTACTGGGGGCCATGTCCGCTATTTCCAATGATGGGGTTTATATGCGGCCTTTTGTGGTCAAGTATGTGAAAGATAATAAGAATGAAATTATCCGTGAACATAAACCGGAGATTCTAGATAAGATTATTTCCAAGCAAACCGCGGACCGGGTTAAAAGTATTTTGCAGGGTGTGGTTGATCATGGCACGGCCAAGAAAGCGCAAATCAAAGGCATTACCGTCGCCGGTAAAACCGGTACCGCGCAGAAAGTGGTGGGGGGCACCTACTCACATGCACATTTTTATGCCACATTCGTCGGCTTTGCTCCTGTGGAAAACCCGCGTTTGGCCGCGGTGGTGGTTTTTGATGAGCCGCATCCAGTGTATTATGGCGGGTTGGTTTCCGCACCGGTTTTTGCCGAAGTCATTGAGAATTCATTGAAATATTTGGATTCAAAAGAAGCGCCCGTCGCTGGTGATTCCCTTAAGGATGACGATTTATGATGTTGCGTGATTTGTTAACAACTCTGGGATTGCCGGCCCTCGAAGAGCGCTATGGGCAGTACACGGTTGCCATGATTAGTTGTGATTCCCGTGAGGCCCAAAAGGACGGTTTGTTTGTTGCTTTGCCTGGTTTTAAATTCGACGGCAATGATTTTATCAAGGATGCGGTGGCCCAGGGAGCCCGTATTATCGCTAAAAAAGGCCCTGAACGCCGTTTATCCGAATTTACTATTCCCGACGACATTGCCGTGCTCGATGTCAAAGACCCCAAATCTTTCTTACGCGTGGCTACATTGCATTTCTATGGCCAGCCTTCCCAACACATACGCACGATCGGTATAACCGGCACCAACGGTAAGACCACCATTACCTATTTATTAGAAAGCATCATCCATGCGGCCGGGCAAAGTTGCGGTGTTATTGGTACGGTCAATTACCGCATCGGCAATAAGATCTTGCCCTCTAAGAACACCACTCCGGGATTTTTGGATAATCAGCGCCTATTGGCTGAGTTATTGCGCCTCAATGTCGGTTATTGCGTGATGGAAACATCCTCGCATGCCTTAGCGCAAGGCCGGGTTGACGGCATTGATTTTGCCGGGGCTGTGTTTACGAACTTGACCCAGGACCATTTAGATTTTCATAAGGACATGGAAAGTTATTTTCAGGCAAAGGCCCTGTTGTTTACGCATTTGACCAACGGTGCCGCCGCTGTCATTAACAGTGATGACAGTTATGGTAAGCGTTTAGTTCCTTTAAGCAAAGGCCGCGTTATTACCTATGCCATCGACCAACAAGCCGATGTTCATGCTCAACATATCCATTATCAATTAAGCGGCACAGATTTTGATATTGTTTATCCGTCGGGGAAAGTCAGTCTTCACACGCGTCTGATCGGTAAGCACAATGTGTATAATTTACTGGCTGCCTTTGCTTTGGCTTATGCCTTGGGGTTTGATGCCAGTGTCATTAAAAAAGGTTTAGAGGGCTCGCCTCATGTGCCGGGCCGTTTAGAGGCGGTCAATAGCGGGCAGGATTTTTTTGTTTTTATCGATTATGCGCATACCGAGGATGGTTTGATCAATGTATTAAAGTCCTTACGGGCTGTAAGCCCCGAGCGCATTATAGTGGTTTTCGGTTGCGGTGGTGACCGTGACAAGGGTAAGCGGCCTAAAATGGGGGCCGCCGCCTGTACGCTTGCCGATTACAGCATTGTCACGAGCGACAATCCCCGCAGCGAAGATCCTCAAAGCATCATTGATGAAATACTCACAGGTTTTACCAATGGTAATTATGAAACCTGTGTGGACCGCCGGGAAGCCATCGGCAGGGCTTTAAAGATGGCGCAAAAAGGTCAGCTTGTTTTGATCGCCGGTAAAGGACATGAGAGTGAGCAGATCTTTAAAGATAAAACCATTCCTTTTAATGAGCGGAAAATCGTCGAGGATTTCTTAAAACATGTTCACCATTGATGAAATCATCAAGGCCACCGGCGGAAAGCTGCTGCAGGGACCATCCAAGGGCAAGGTCAAGGCTGTATCCATTGACTCACGCCGGGTCAAAAAAGGTGAACTGTTTATTGCGGTCAAAGGCGATATATTCGATGGGCATGATTTCATCCGGGATGTGATTGCCAAAGCCGTTCGTATTATTGTGGTGCATCAAAAAATGCAGGTCGATGATGCGCGGGTGAGCATCATTCTGGTCAAGGACACCACCCGGGCTTTAGGAGATGTGGCACGCTTCCATCGCCTGCGTTTTAAAGCACCGGTAATCGCCATCACCGGGAGTGCCGGCAAGACCACCACCAAAGAAATGATTGCCGCTGTTTTAAGTGAACGCTATAAAGTGTTGAAGAACGAAGGCACACAGAACAATCATATCGGCGTGCCCTTGACCTTACTTAAGTTAAAACCGTCCCATCAAATGGTGGTGCTGGAATGCGGCACCAATCAGCCCGGTGATATCCCCTGGCTGGCGGATGTCAGCCGTCCGGATGTGGCGGTATTTACCAATGTCGGTGCCTCGCATTTAGAAAAATTAAAGACCACCGGCGGTGTATTAAAAGAAAAATGGGCGTTGGCAGCATCATTGACTAAAAAAGGCGTCCTGGTGGTGAATGCGGATGATCCGCTTCTATCAGCTCAATCTAAAAAAATCAAGGACCCTCAATTGATCACTTACGGGATAGACCGTACGGCCCGCTGGCAGGCCCGTGATATCGAAGTGATCGATGGCTGCCGCCTGTGTTTTAACACGGGCGGAAAAAGAATTGAAATACGTTCATGCGGGGTCAATAATGTTTATAATGCATTAAGCGCCTATGCCTGCGGTATTTTGTTTAAGGTGCCGTCAGCGTCTATGGCCCGGGCTTTAAAACGGTTTGAATTCCCTAAAGGCCGCGGGCAGATCATGCGTTTAGGTACAGGGTGGCTTATTAATGACACCTATAATGCCAATCCGGTGTCCATGCAAAGCGCCATTCAAACATTGGATGTGATTGCGGTTACGGGTAAGAAGATTTTTGTCGCGGCAGATATGCTTGAGTTAGGCGAAAAAGCCAGGGCTTTGCATACATCAGTGGGTGCGGCTATAGCGCGTTCATCGGTGGATGTGTTGATTACCGTCGGTAAATTGGCCCGTTTAATGGCGGTTGAAGCGCGCCGGCGCAATAAGAAGATGCGTGTTTTTGCCTGCGCTGATGTTGAAGCCGCGCAAAAACAATTGGCAGGGGTTTTAAGCAATGGGGATGCGGTGCTGATCAAGGGGTCTCGCCGCATGAAAATGGAGCAGGTCAGTGAGTTTTTATTGGCTGCACCTCAAGCATCGTTAACATAAGGGCATTCACGCATGTTTTATTTCCTTTCCGATTTTTCTTATGATTTTTCTTTCTTAAATATTTTTCATTATATTACCTTTCGGGCAGGCATGGCCGGGTTTACCTCGTTTTTGTTGTGCATGGTCTTAGGCCCGGTTTTTATCCGCATGTCCAAAGAACGGCGCATTAGGGAATTAGCCACGCGCCAGGACGCCCCGGGTTTAGACCAATTCCAAAAAGCCAAAGAAGGCACGCCCACCATGGGTGGGATCTTTATCATCGGCAGCATCTTGATATCGGTGGTGCTCTGGGGCAATTGGAGCAATGCTTTTATTGTAATGACATCATTGTTGTGTTTGACATTAGCGATGGTGGGGGGGATTGATGATTACGTAAAACTGCGCGGCATCGGCAAACACCGCGGTATTAGTGCCAAGACCAAATCATTTTGGCAGGTTTTCTTGGCTTTTGTTGTTGGTGTCTTTGTTTATCTGCATCCGGATATCACCACCAATTTAGACATCCCTTTCTTTAAGAATTTAGTCGTCAATTTAGGCCCCTTTTTTGTGTTTTGGGTGGTGTTAGTTGTAGTGGGAGCCTCCAATGCGGTCAATTTAACCGATGGTTTAGACGGGCTGGCCATCGGCTGCACATTAATGGTGGCGTTCACCCTCGGTGTTCTAAGCTATATCACCGGTAATGCCCAAATGAGCGATTATTTGTTTATCCCGCATGTTCCTGGGGCCGGTGAATTAACGGTTTTTTGCGCCGCGAT
>CAZBJT010000183.1:0-4070 GCA_964492215.1 uncultured Planctomycetales bacterium
CCCCTTTAATTTCTCGCCTACAGAAATTAAATCCTTCTGGAATTTTATATAGATCGATTTTATCTATAAAATTTGGAGGGATTTATGGAAAAACTCTTAAAAATTCGTGAAGTTGGTGAACTGTTACAAATGAGCCCTAAGACTATTTATAATTGGGTGCATTGCGGGGATATTCCGTATTTTAAGGTTTATAAAAGCCGGGGTTCCGCTGGAGTGATTCGTTTTAGGCAATCTGATTTAGAACGATGGTTGCAGTCGAGAAAGCGGATAAATTAAGCATAATATATTTAAGGTTTGAATTTATCCCGGCGTTGTTTGTGTTATACTAAAAAAAATAAGCTTTTCACTAGGATATAAAGGATTAATAGATGGAGAAATTACTAATTAAAGTAAAAGATACATTCTTACTCGCAGACAGAGGATTAGTTATAACGCCACTGTTGCCTGTTCCTGATAAATTTAAACCATTTTCAAAATCTGTAATCGTATTAAAGCCAGATAATCAAAGAAAAGAATATGAAGGACAATTTACCTCTGAGCATTTTTATTTGGAAGGTGGGGGTGGTAAATCGAACGTTGCTATTTATTTTAAGAGTGTCTCAAAAAATGAAATACCCATTGGGAGCAAAATTTTTGTCGACTCTGATTTATTTTCTATTTTTATTAAAAAAATGTCTGTGGAAGATGTTGAAGGTAAGTGGGAAGAGTCATATTTTGATAGTGGTTTAATTCAAAGATGTAAAAACGCATGGAAGAAACCTTTTTTAGAATTGACAAATGAAGAAATGGCGACTTTCTTGCGGCAGAAAATTGCTGTAGACTACATTTTACCATTAGCTCGCCAAAGAGTTCTTGAGGGGGTTGATGATAATTCAGAGATGTATGAAGGAGAGTTGCGTAAAAACATTGCGGAGTTTGATAATATTCAATAATTAAAACGGTGCCCAAAAGGTGCCCATCGTCGAATAAAAAGGGAAGTAAACGCGGGGAAGGGTAAGGAAGCGAAAGAATAGTGAAGATGTTAGCAATAAAGCAGTTACATCATAAATCGTTTCTTTTCAAATAGTTTGAAAAACGGCTTTATCGAATCTCTCCTTCTCCGCCAGTTTTTTGAAATCCCCGCAATAGTAATGCTGTTGCGGGGGTTTTTGTTTTCAATACGTAGAGGGATTAAATCCCGGGGATATATCAATATGGAATGGCTCAATTCTTGGCAGCTTTTTGCTTTTGGTTCAGCTTTATTTGCCGGCTTGACCGCTATCTTAGGCAAAATAGGAGTGGCTAATATTAATTCAAACCTGGCCACGTTTATCCGTATTTGGGTCATTTTAGTATTGACGGCACTTATTCTATTCTTTACAAATCAATGGCAGCGTCCGCAAACAATTGCCATTAAGACATGGGTGTTCTTGGTTCTTTCCGGCATTACAACCGCCTTGTCCTGGCTCTGTTATTACCGCGCCCTTCAATTAGGTCCCGTTTCCCGCGTTGCTTCCATTGATAAATTGAGTGTGGCCATTGCCATTTTATTAGGCCTGTTGATTTTGGGCGAGAAATTTTCCTGGCAGGTCCTCTTAGGCGGGGGATTGATCTTAATCGGTGCCGTCCTTATTGCATTTTTTCAATGAGGACGTACGCGCACGTTCCTTTTGTTTTGATACAATAAGCTATGGATTTAAATGACCTCGACCTATGTATTGTTGATATTGAAACAACCGGCGCACGGTCTCAAGGGCGTATCATTGAGATCGGGGTGCTTAAGATTGAAAAAGGTAAGCTAACCGACCAATTCCATACGCTCATTAATCCGCAGCAACCAATCCCGCCATCCATTACGGAATTTACAGGCATCACGGACGAGGATGTCCGCAAAGCACCCATCTTTGAGGATATTCATCGAAGCTTACTGGCTTTTTTAAAAGGGCATGTCTTTGTGGCACACAATGTCACCTTTGACTATGGCTTTGTTCGTTATGAATTCGACCGCCTGGGCGTGCCTTTTAATCCGGACCGGTTTTGTTCCGTGCAACTGTCCCGCATGCTTTTTCCAGACCAATCCAAACATGATTTATCTTCCATTGTTGAACGGTATGGTATTTCGCTCCATCATCGTCATCGCGCATTGGATGATGCCATGGGTGTGTGGGAATTCTTTAAGGTTATTCAACAAGAGATCAATGAAGATAGGCAGCATGCTGTCTTATCGAAAATATTAAAGAGTACTAAGCTATTGCCTGGGGAGCTTGCCGTTAAGATCGATCATTTGCCCTATGCTTTAGGTGTCTATATGTTTTATGACACCAATGATGTTTTGCTTTTCGTCGGTAAAGCTAATGATATCCGTTCAAAAGTGTGGGACCAGCTGATTAATAATGCAAAATTTGCCAATGTCGAACGCGTGGCCCATGTGGAAACGCAAGGCAAGCTGGGGGCTTTATTATTGGAATCCTATCTGGTCAAAAAACATCACCCCTTGCTTAACCGTCGATCCAGGCCGCTGGATGGAATGACCACCATTTCAGTGACAGAGGACGCGGCAGGCTATAAGCATTTGGCAGTAGAAACATTTAAGAGCATTCAAAAAGAGGATTTAAAGCAGGCGTACACGGTGTTTCGCACGAAGAAGCATGCCTTAAAATTTTTAGAAGGTATTGCTAAGAAATATCGCCTGGATAAGAGCTTCCTGGGGTTAGAGCCTTATGTTTCGCCGGACCTTTCAGTAAAAGCGGTGGTGCATAATATGCGTTTAATTGAGGCTATTTCCAAGCATCGTAAAATAAACTGGCCTTTTAAAGAACCCATTGTGATTGAAGAGAATAATGCATTAAAGACAAAGGGGGAGGTGTTCATTATTGATCAATGGATTATTCAACAGGCCATTAAATATGAGGCGCAAGCCAGAGACATATTATTTGAAACCGACGGTACGTTTGATTTTGATACCTACAGGGTTTTGTTCAATTATCTGCTAAAAAATAATACCGTGAAACCTTTGACGCTTAATAAGAATGTTGTCTTAGAGCTGCCGTAAATCTACTTTCTCCTCGCTGCCATCCTTAAGTCTCCCCTAATTAATTCTATCTTCACCTTAATTTAATGTTGATAACGGTATAAAGAGAGCTGTGAAGTGGCTGTTTAAACATATGTTAAGGGAGGGGATATGGGCATCAAAAATAAATGCCAGTCGAAGCAAGGGAAGATTGGATGGGCCATCTTATGGTTATTGGGCGTTCCCATCCCGGTACTGTTATTTTTCTTTTTGATCAGGGGATGTCATTAAATTTAAAAGGAGATTCCATGAAAGTAAATATAGGCCTGACAGATAAAAATAGAGAAGCAGTGATCAATATCCTGAACACTACGCTCGCCGATGAGTATGTGTTATACACCAAAACGCTTAATTATCATTGGAATGTCACAGGGACAAGTTTCGCGGAGTTGCATAAATTCCTGGAATCTCAATATGAAGAGCTGCAGGAAATTGTTGATGCCGTGGCTGAACGCACCAGGAAATTAGACGGCCAGTCATTGGGTACATTAAGGGAGTTCTTAAATGAGACACGCCTCAAAGAGGCGGGCACCCAGAAATCAGGGGCCAAGATAATGATTGGCAATTTATTGGCCGATCATGAAAGCATCATTGTTTCCCTTAGGAAGGATTTAGATGCCTGCGATAAGAAATATGATGATAAAGGGACCACTGATTTCTTAACGGGCATTATGGAACAACATGAAAAAATGGCGTGGATGCTCAGGTCCTACTTGGAATAGAACACTATAAACGCAAAGGAGGGTGGTATGCCTAAATACGGAAAAAAATCTCAAGACACGGTGGAAAGCGCCATGCATCGTTTCAAACGGGGTCAGTTAAAAAGCAGCAGTGGTCAAAAAGTCACCAACCCCAAGCAAGCTGTGGCTATCGGACTTTCTGAAGCGAGGGAAAAAGGGGCCAAAGTTCCTGCGAAAAAAGAGTGATAGTAGCGGATAGCACGAAATAATGAATTATTTATTCAGAGAAAGGAATCATTATGAAAATAACAATTTTGGGGATTTTGCTGATGTTGGGGGTA
>CAZBJT010000184.1:0-4049 GCA_964492215.1 uncultured Planctomycetales bacterium
CCGACATTACCACTTTGTTTAAATGTAACAGTGTTAGCTCCTCTGGATTGGAATAGTATGTCCCCGCCGGAGGTGTTGGCATTGTTTATTGTAAAATGCCCTGTGCCATTGTTACCGGTCATTAAGAAAGAACCGCCCGTACCGTTACCGATAGCAACAGTCCCGCTTTGTACCAACCCGCCCACATCCAATAATGATTGAGGAAGCCAGGTACCGATCCCTAAGTTATTGCTTGATGTATAAGTCAATGGATACTGCCCAGCATTAGGAGTGACGTCGAGCAAAGCACGCGGCGTCAGCGTACCGATGCCAACGTTGCCCTCTATTATCATCCCATTGCTTGGCCCAACCGCACCGGCATAAGCGGCGGAGCCTATACCTGCTCCGCCCACGACGGACAATTTATTTCCAGGGACCACTGTCCCAATCCCGACGAGGCCGACAGTTGCTGTTGTGTGTGCAGGCAAAAGAGAAAGATAAGGGCCCGGAGAGGCGTAAAAAACATGCCGTAATAATTCATGCCCTGCGCTGACCAATTGCATAGCCTGGGCCGAATTATAATTAGCAATAAGTCGCACATTATAGGCACCACTACTATCAGCTTGGATCCTTAACGCTGAGCTATCTCCCTGAATAACCATTTTATCTTGAGGAGATGTGGAACCAATACCCACATTGCCATTCATCACCACCAACCCACCCAGCGGCGTATTGGTGCCTATACCGACATTACCGCCCATCACGGCCAGCTTGGTACCGGCATAGGCAATGGTGCCGATGCCGACATTGTCGGTCATGGATGAGGTGTAAAGCTGGCCTGTGGTTAAATTATTCCAGCCGGCGGCGGCCCCGGTAAAACCACCGGTGGCCCTCACCGTTCCTATAATATCAAGTGCCACACTGGGCGACGCAGAGCCAATACCCACATTGCCGTTAGAATCAATCAAAAAAGGAGTTGAGTCACCCGTACCATTGTCATTGACGCGGAAGAGGTCTTGGGATGCCGTCGAGGAAATGTCGAGCAAGGCATTGGGGACGAACGTGGCAATACCGATATTAGTATTGATAAAATAGGCATTAGACGTATTGACCCCTGCCGCTCCTAATGCAAATCTTGTTGTTTGAGTCGCCGAGGCATTTGTAGATTGGATTTGGAAAGAAGGGTCTGTAGCCCTATTACTCGTTATGTTGGTTTGATAGCCAGCTAAAATTAGAGGGCTTACAGATGGGCCCGTAATGGTGGCCGTAGAGCGGGATAATTTGATATCTCCATATATATCTAAAGCAGCGCCAGTCGTCCACGTTCCAATACCCACGTTGCCATTGGCCACAACCAAAGCATCTTGCGGCGTGGTGGTGCCGATACCGACATTGCCGCCAATGACGATCAAACGGCCGCCCGAGGCACTGAAGGTACCAATACCCACATTGCTATTGACCGTCGGCAAATAAGAAGCCCGCCCAGGCACAGACCAAAACAAGACCATGCCGGTCAACAGAGCAAACAAGACTATAAGCCGCAAGTATTTCATTTTATAAATTAAAAAGAATCAGTAAAAAAGAATTGGTAGACGCTACCAATTAATTCAGTAGACACACCAATCGCTCCCCGGCACCAATTACCCCAATTACTCACATTTTTACCCGCATATAGCTTTTAATTTAAGCATATAACCTATTAAAAATCAACATTTTAGCCATATTTATTCTAAATAATCCACCCAAAAAGAATTGGTAGACGCTACCAATTAATCATTGCTCTACTAACCGTCGGGAATGACATATTTATTGACAATTAATCAAAATATTATTAGTATATTCATCAAAGCTAAGGTCGCCCCGGTAGCTTAATTTGGATAAAGCACCTCTATGACTAAGTGGTGGATGCGGGTTCGAATCCCGCCCGGGGCGTCTGAAGGAAATGCGGTCCGGACACCACAAGAGAGGCTGATCGCATTTCCGCTTTTGACTGTTGACACCGTTTTTTTCATATGATATATTTCTAATTACCACTTAGTCAAGAGGGGTATTCATCCATTAAGCTACAGGATGACAGGGCAGGGTGATTTTCATCCTGCCCTTTTTCTTCAGTTGTGCTTCCCCCAAGCGCATTGTTTTTAAACCCATGAATGTCCGTTCCATTTACCGCAGCCTCCCTCAACTGCCTTTCAGCCGACGGATTTAGCGAAAGGAGTTTATCGTGAACCCTATTTTGAACAAAACCGCTGAAGAATTTGTTGCCAAATACCTGTGCGACATGAGCAAAGCCATTGCCACGGTTGGTATGGCCAGCAATTTCTTTGGGAGCATGCCATGGTTTGGACGCATTGTCCTCATTATTGTCGCTCTTGTGTTCTTTATAGGCAGTGTTATAATTATCAATAAACAAGGAGGCCAGAAATGATGATTGAAATAGCCGGTTTATTAGTGACTTTCGCCGTGATCTGCACCTGGATTGCCATAAGCGATCATTATAAACGTCAGATGCATCATCCGCATAAACATCAAAAATAATTGGTAAACGGTACCAATTAAATGATATATTTAAAACATCTTCAGGCAGAAGGTTGTTCTTCAAAAGGGCAGGGTGATTCTCATCCTGCCCTTTTTTATTTCCCCTATCTATCACACCCATCCTCACAGTAAATCCCCTGAAAAGAATTGGTAGACGCTACCAATTAATTTTACCGCTTAACCACCGCTTAAATTATCCACCACTGGGTGCCGTCGCAGACTATGGTGACGGCTTGGTATTGGGTGTTGAAGGTGTAGGTGGCGGCACCTTCGATGGTTTCGGCACCACTTGGGTCGATGATGACGTTATAAATGGATGCGTCTACCTTCTTGATGACATAGGTACGGCCCGGCACCCCGGCAGCGGCGGGCAAAGCGATGGTCACGTCATTGCTGCCGGTGGTCGTGTTCACTAAAATAGCGTAATCGCTGGCGGTGGCCGTGTAATTGGCGGTTTTGGTGATTGTGATCACACCCATGGAACCTTTGACATCCAAGGTTGCCGCAGGGATGGTGGTATTGATACCGACGTTACCGGAACCATCAACACGCATCCGTTCGGTTGTTCCGGCGGTATTAAAGAGAATGGAACCGGTTGCTCCTCCTCCATTCGCGCTTCCCGTTTGAAGTTTGATATTTCCGCTTCCATCCAAAGTCCCGACGGCATTGCCTGTAACTAAATTGATGGCCCCACTCACCTTGCTAATGGCCGTAGCGCCGCCGCCCGGTCCTGTCGTCAAACTGATCGGCCCTCCGTCGGCGGAGAGGGTCGACCCATTGGTCCCGCCGGTTCCGGTTGTCACTGCAAAAGTCCCTGCCGCCCCTTGGTTTGCACCGCCATTACCTGCTGTAATTGCAACCGATCCTCCTGCCCGGGAACTTCCGGTCGAACTTCCCGCCGCAATTGCGATTGAGCCGCCTAGTGCCGAAGCGCTTGTATTTGAATCTGCGTATAAATTAATCCCTCGAGAAGTGCCTGCATTTATGGCCCCCTCAACATCCAATACTGCAGCGGGAAGTGTCGTACCAATACCGACGTTACCAGCACTGTTTACCATTAAGACATCACCATTACCTGCCGCTGTGGCTGACAACATCAAATACGGCTCGGTGCTTTGCTTGACGATCTCGAGGGAAGCGTCAGCGACGGTTGAGCCGATGCCTACATTGCCGCTGCCGCCGGTATTCAGGAATATGTTTCCTGTGACTTCCATTGAGGCATAGCTGGTGTTGCCTGTGACCGTCAGGGTGTCGGTAATCGCATCGCCCAAATATACATTACCGTCAACTTCCAAATTACCGGTGACATACAGATCTGAGGACGTTGACGGGTTATTGAACGTACCACCGCCGACGATCACATCGCCATTATTGAGTACCCTGACCGTGCCCTGCACGTCGAGCAATTGGCCCGGTGTGATCGTGCCGATACCCACATTAGTCGCTGTAATTGTCTGAATTACATTATTACCTACGCCTAATTGTATTGATGTGGCTGAATTGACCGCAGAAATAACAAAACTATTAACAAGCGC
>CAZBJT010000185.1:0-4023 GCA_964492215.1 uncultured Planctomycetales bacterium
TAAAAATAGTAATTTTAGGGCCATGAACCTGGCTGAATTCTTTAAGAACAGTTTCAATCAGGGCAATCAGGTTAATTTCCTGAGGATTGACGGCTGATAAGCTTGCATATTCATCAAGATGCTTTAAAATTTGCTGCAGTTTATTGATGCTTTGATCCAGCGCTTGAGCATTAAAAATAGTCGTGATATCTGCAGGCAATGCGTCGCGGTATGTTGTAATTTCTTTAAGCGCATCTTGGATTTGCTGGACCAATCCGGCAGCAATCGGCGGAAAATCTTTATAACGGTTAAGTGTTAACATGGATTCCCGCAAATGCAAATTCTCCTGCATGACCTGCCTCAAATTCCCTTTAAAAAATATGCGGTCTAGAAAGAATTGAGTCAAAATACGCACCGGTACAAATACAATACCGACTATCCCGACGGCAATAATCGAACTTAATAAAACATTATAACCCAATGTCTTTTTAACCAAGCCTTCCAATACAAAGACCAAAATAAAAAAGAAAATGGTCGTAAGGGCGATACCAAGGGTATGCAGTAGGTTCTTGCGTACCAAGACGGTGATGTCCATGAGCTGATGTTTAACGATCGCATAGGCCACGATCATCATTCCCATCGGCACCAAATACATCCCCGCCGGATAAACCGGGACATTTAAAGCCGGCAAAAAGGCACTTATCCCCCCTACCGCCGCCAGGGCGCAACCTATAAAGAGATACTTCAACTGCTGCTGTTTAGCCGCCATGGTGTACTTGTAGCTATGTCGCACCAAAAGCAACCCATAGGTCATTAAATAAGCCAGCCACACCGGCAAGAAATAAAATAAGACGCCTGATTCACAATAATATTTGATGGAAAGCTTAGACCCAACCCCCGGGATAAAAAGATGGGGAAAATAAACACATACCCCTGCATAAATGGCCGTTACCGTATAGTAAATAACCAGTTCAGGTTTTTTTGTATCCAGGCAGCCGGTCAACAGCACAGTAAAATGAAAGAAACAAATAGGAATAAAAATGACCGCTGTATTAAGCAGTAATGAATACATGTATGCGCTGGGCTCATCGTCGGCCGTGATCATGCGAAACATGCAAAAACCGATAAAGCTAACGATCAAGCTGATCAAAGCCCAAAGCAATTTAAGTAAATTACGCGGCGGGGAAATATAAATAAAAGTGGCATTGACCAAACACACCACAAAGGTCAATAATCCGGCGATGGCAATAGGATCCATGTCAAAAGTATAAGTATTTGGGAAATATTTGTCAACCGATGGAAAGAATACTTTTTATGAATTTTAAGGGTAAATATGCTATGCTATACGATTATTAAAACCTAAAAAAGCACCTATTTTTATATGACAGAACCAATAATAGTTCATTCAACTCCTAGCAAAACCTTTCATGACTTGCCGATCAATCCTGATATTTTAGATGTTTTGGACAAGAACGGTTTTCATGTGCCGACCCAAATCCAGGCTGAAGCTATTCCGCCGGCGCTGGAAGGCAAAGACGTTTTAGGCATTGCCCAAACCGGTACCGGCAAGACTTTGGCTTTTGGCATACCTTTGATCCAGCGTTTGGGTCAAATTGAAGGCCGTGCACTTATCTTGGCCCCCACCCGTGAATTAGCCGTCCAGATCCATGAAAGCTTAAAGAAGATCGGTTTACCGTTAGGGTTTCATTGCGCAGTGCTGATCGGGGGCGACGATATGCGCGGCCAGATCAGGCAATTAAATGCTAATCCACGTATCATTATTGCCACCCCCGGCCGCCTCATCGATCACATGAAGCAACAGATTACCCGTATGGATGATGCTGTTATCGTTATTTTAGATGAAGCTGACCGTATGCTCGACATGGGTTTTATCCCCCAGGTTGAAATGATATTCAAATATGTCTGCCCTGACCGTCAAACCATGTTGTTCTCGGCCACCATGCCGCAGGCGATTGTGTCGATTTCTGCCCATCACATGAAGCACCCGGTGCGCATTGAGGTTTCTCCGCAATCCACAACAGCCACCACCATCACCCAGGAATTATTTATTGTCGGCCAAAATAATAAGAACGAACTTCTAGAAAAATTACTTCATGAATATAAAGGCAGCGTTTTAATTTTCTCCCGCACCAAGATTGGCGCTGCCCGCTTGACCAAATATTTGAAATCCAAGCACATCAAGGCCGCTGAAATCCATTCCGATAAAACACAGGAACATCGTTTTGCTGCATTGGAAGGGTTTAAGAAAGGCTCGATCCGCGTCTTGGTTGCAACCGATATTGCCTCACGCGGTATCGACGTTAAGGACATCAGTTTAGTCGTCAATTATGACCTACCGGATGAAGCTGAGAATTATGTGCATCGCATCGGCCGCACCGGTCGTGCCGGCAAAAAAGGCCATGCCATTACATTTGCCACACCTGAACAGGGTGAATTAGTCCAGGAAATCGAAAAATCGATCAATCTCCCCCTCCCCTCCACTAAGCATCCAGACATGCCGCAGGAGTATTTCACTAAAGCTAAGAAATTGGTGAAAGAAAGCAGCTTTAAAGGCAGACGCCGTAGATAAACATATCTTCTGACTTAAGAAATAAATAAAAAACCCTTTAGAAGAAATCTAAAGGGTTTTTTATTTATCAAAAATATTTTGTCTATTTACTTTTTAGAACCCAGAACACAGCAGTCAAAAGCGCTGAAATAGAGGCCGGCACAGGCAAATAAGACGTACATATAATTATCAGCGGCGGATTGTTTGGCTACAACCAGACCAAAAGCTAGAGAGACTAAAACTAAAGCGGTAAAGACCCATGCGGCCCGTAATTTAAAACCTATTAAAAGCCATATAGCAATCAATGCTTCAGCAAACGGCAATACATGAGCATATAAATTAACCAAGAATGCGGGTAAAAAAGTATCTTTGAATGACGTGACAATAAATGTTGCAGAAGTTTCTATGCCATTTGTGAACTTACTTGCAGCAGCCACGGCGAATAAACACACCATAGAAATGCGCAAGATCATGGATATTAAACTTTGCTCTGTGCAATTTTTACCCATTGAACTTCTCCTTCGTTATCAGTGATTAATTATGTGAGGAAATAAGCGACTTAGCCGAACGGTTCTTGGCTTTGAGGTCAATGTATTTAACAGCGACGTGGTAATAACCGCCTTTATTGCGGGAAGAGCGTATGACTTTACCGAATCCGTTAAAGATGTCCAATACGCCGGACATGACGACTTGCATTTCGACAATGTCATCCGGATGATAAGGAATGGCACTGACAAACAAAGCACCGCTCAACGACATATTCTCCGTCGTGGATAATTGCCACATGGAATTGACCTTGCGGTTCTTGTGCTTGATCAAACGGTGACGCACGGTGATGATGCGTTTGGCGCGTATACTATCGCGGCGTTCTTCGTAATTTTCAGTTTTCTTAACCATAGTAATTATATTTTAACGCCTATCCTTACGTCCTTCAATGGATATTTTTATAAGGTATATCAAAGGTCTCGGAAACTTCTTTAATGGTCAAATGCCCTTCGGCCATATTCAGGGCCGTGCGTATTTCGTGGGATTCTTTGACACACTTCTTATACCCCTCATTAGCTACCTTAAGGATATACGGGAATGTGGCATTGGTCAAGGCATAGGTACTGGTGCGCGCCACAGCCCCCGGCATGTTCGTGACACAATAATGCACCACCCCATCCACGAGATAGGTTGGATTGGCATGTGTGGTTGGCTTCGATGTTTCGACAGACCCACCCTGGTCAATGGCCACGTCCACGATGACTGAGCCTTTTTTCATTTGGGAAATAAGTTTACGGTCGATTAAGCACGGGGCTTTGGCGCCACGGATCAATACTGAACTGATGACTAAATCCGCTTTCATGACCGCTTCACGGATATTATGAGAATTGCTCATGAGCGTGTGAACATTAGCAGGCATGATGTCATCGATATAACGCAGGCGGTTTAAATCAACATCAAGGACGGTAACATTGGCCCCTAATCCAGCT
>CAZBJT010000186.1:0-4015 GCA_964492215.1 uncultured Planctomycetales bacterium
TGGCTGATTTCTTGAGCGAGCGCGGGTTTGAGGTGGCGGTCTTTGATAAAAAGCCATCGCCGTATTTGCTGAAAAATCAGCACATGATCGTCGGTGACATCTTAGACCCCAAGGCCGTGGCCGACGCCGTCAAAGGCTGCACCTATGTGTATAATTTTGCCGGGGTGGCGGACATTGAAGAGGCTTTCAAAAATCCGGTGCGCACCGTCGAGATCAATATTTTAGGCAACACCCATGTGGTGCAGGCCTGTGTGACGCACAAGGTCAAACGCTTTGTCTTTGCCAGCTCTATGTATGTGTATAGTGATTTGGCGTCCTTTTACCGCAGCAGTAAGCAGGCTTGCGAATCCATCATCGAAGAATATCAAAAGATGTATGGTTTGGATTTTACCATCTTGCGTTACGGTTCCCTGTATGGGCCCAGGGCCGGCGATTCCAATTTCTTTTACAAGATCATCGAGCAATGCATTGAAGAAAAACGCATCGTGCGCAAGGGTGACGGGGAAGAGATGCGGGACTATATCAATGTTATCGACGCTGCCCGTTGCAGCGTCGATGTGCTGACCGAGGAATTTAAAAACCAGCATGTCATCATTTCCGGCACGCAATCGACCAAGGTCAAGGACCTCTTGAATATGATCAAAGAAATATTCAAGAATGAGATCAAGATCGAGTATATCCCGGATGATACGACACATCACTACACGATCACACCGTATTCATTTAAGCCCAAGGTCGCGCGTAAATTGGTGTCCAATTATTACCATGACTTAGGCCAAGGTCTGCTCGACATGATCTATGATATTTATGAGCGCCACCCGGAACAGGCTAAAGAGTTGGCTGATATCAAACGCCTGATGGGGTCATAATGGCGATTAAGGTATTGATTTTTGATTTTGACGGGGTGATCGCGGAATCCGTGGAGGTGAAGACCTGGGCTTTTGCGGAATTATTCAAAGGCGAAGATCCGTTACAGGTCGAAAAAATTTTGCAATACCACAAGGCGCATGGTGGCATATCGCGGATGGTCAAGATCAGGCATATTTACGAGCATATTTTGCAAAGACCTTTGCCTTTGGATATGTTTACAGAATTATGCGCCCGATATGCTCAACTTGTCGTTGAGCAGGTGAAAAATTGCCCATTTGTTCCCGGTGCCGTGGAGTTTTTAAAGGCGCATTATGAGCAATTTACCTGTTATGTGGTTTCAGGAACACCGCAGGAAGAAATGTGGGACATTGTGCAGGCCAGGGGATTGGACATGTTCTTTAAAGGCATTTGCGGATCGCCCCAAACTAAAGATAAATGGGTGGCGTATATTTTAGCAGAAGAAAATTGCCGGCCTGGGCAAGCGTTGGTGATCGGGGACGCCTCGACGGATTATGAAGCGGCCGTGGCCAATCACACGCATTTTGCCGCGCGGGTGACGCCGGGCACGGAAGACATTTTTGCAGGATTGGACATTAAGTATAAGTTGGACGATTTAACCGGATTAGCCAATGTGATCGAAAGGTGTACCTCATGAAAAAAGTGGTTGTTTATATCCCGGCCCGCATGGGCAGCCAACGGGTGCCTAAGAAGAATATCCGCATGATCAGCGGCAAGCCCTTGATCGCCTGGGCCATTGAAGCGGCCAAGGCTGCGGGTATTTTTAATGAGATTTATGTGAATACCGACGGTGATATGTTGGCCCAAGTGGCCCGTGATTATGGGGTCAAATTTTACAAGCGCAATGATTATTTGGCGTCAGCGGCGGCCATTAATGATGAATGGACGCTTGATTTTATCGAGCATGTGCCGGCGGACATTGTGGTGCAATTATTGCCCACATCCCCGTTGATCACCCCGGCCGAGATCAAGGATTTCATCAAAACGATGATCGACGGCCAATACGAAACCTTGGTGTCCGTCATCAACCATCAAATCGCCTGTGTGCATGAGGGCAAGCCGGTTAATTTCTCCACCATGGAAAAGCATAAATCATCCCAGCACATGATACCGGTGCAATCCTATGCGTCGGTGCTGATGGCCTGGGACACCAAGAAATATTTGGAGCATCACCGCAAACACGGTTTTGCCTATCACGGGGCCGACGGGAAGACCGGTTATTATGTCTTAAAAGGTTTAAGCGCCATTGATATCGACCATGAAGAAGATTTCCAGATGGCTGAGGTCGCCTTGGCATTCCGCAATAATCAAACCAAATATGAGGCCAAATACTATGAGCCAAAAGCTTAAGAAAAATCCTTTAAAAGCTAAATTAGCCGCCCATGAACAGACCATCGGCTGCTGGGTCAATGTGGGTCATCTATTGATCCCGGAATTATTGGCACCGGCGGGCTTTGACTGGTTATGCGTTGACATGGAGCATTCATCCATTGATTTAGGCGATTTATTGCCCATGATCATCTCAATTGAAGCCAATGGCATGGTGCCTTTGGTGCGGGTGGGCGAGAATGATGCTAATTTGATCAAACGGGTGATGGATGCGGGGGCGTATGGGATTGTCGTCGCTAATGTCAATTCAGTCAAAGACGCCCAGCATGCGGTTGATTCCGTTAAGTACCCGCCGCATGGCAAGCGCGGGGTGGGGTTATACCGGGCCCAAGGGTATGGTTTTCAATTCGAGGAATATAAAAAATGGCTGCAGCAGGAGAGTGTGGTGATCGTCCAGATCGAGCATAAGGATGCGCTTAAAGAGATCGACGCTATTTTGTCTGTCAAAGGGGTGGATGGTTTTATCATTGGGCCGTATGACCTGTCCGGTTCCATGGGCAAGCCCGGTCAATTTGATGACCCCGATGTGAAAAAAGCTATTGCGGAAGTTTTAGCGGCCGGCAAACGCTGCGGGTTGACCCCAGGGTTTCACTCAGTCGCTTTTGATCCCAAAGCCGCCCGGGAACGCATCAAGCAGGGTTTTAAATTTTTAGCTTTTAGTGCAGACACCATTATTTTGAGCCGGGCGGCCCATCAAGCCATGGGGCTTATCCGGAAAGGAAAGAGGGGTTAATACTTTGCAAAAGATATTGAAGGTCTTTCGTCATTTTAGAAAATTTCCTTATTTTTTCTGGGAACAGCGCGGGCGCATTTTGAATTGGCTGCCGTTGATTTTTCAAAGCTGGGGCCTGTTGATTTTGCATTATTCACGCCTCTCCAGGTCGGACGACAAGACATTGGTCTACCGCATGTCCGATCATTTTTCTTTTTGCATGCGGCTTGATTCGACAGGCGTGATCAGTATTTTTGACAACTATAAGTCGATCATCAAAGAATATGATTGGAAGGGCAAGGTTATCATTGATGTGGGGGCGCATGTGGGCGGTTTCGCTGTACCGGCGGCGGTCTTGGGTGCACGGGTGTTTGCCTTTGAACCGGACCCTATGAATTCAAAATGCCTGGCTAAAAGCAGGTCCTTAAATAAATTGGAAGCGTCATTGACGGTTTATCCTTGCGCGGTGGCGGATAGTTCAAGGGAAGTCACATTTTTCTTAGGCGGCTATTCGACGGTAGGGCATATGGTTGAGGAAGATTTTTTCAAAGCCAGGCGGAACAAGCAGGGCAAAAATATTACTGTCAAGGCGGTGGGGGTCAATGATTTGCTGACCACCTGCCAGGTGCCCCGATGTGATCTTTTAAAGGTGGATTGTGAGGGGAGTGAATATCAGATCATCGAAGCAGCGACGACCGAGACATTAAGCCGCATCGGAGCGATTGTCCTGGAGGGACATCCCAGCCAAAACCCCAAACATCAATTTTCTTTTATTAAAGACAAGCTCGTCGCCCATGGATTTATCATGACTTATCATCATGCACTGGACAATGGTTGTTATGATGCCTATTTTGTGCACAAGTCATGAGTCGAATGAAAAGGTGTTGGGATGAAGCTTAATGTCTCCTGTTTTGTAGAAAAATTAACCGTTTTTAATTTTTGCTTTTACATCTTACCTTATGTAATTTCCCGCCGGTTTAAAAAAAATAAACAGGTATGGCTTGTTTGCTTTATTGATGCGACCCC
>CAZBJT010000187.1:0-4009 GCA_964492215.1 uncultured Planctomycetales bacterium
GATGCAGATCAGCACGGCGGCCGACTTGACCGTCCATGGCATTGATCTCAATGCCCAGGGCGGGGATGTGAATTTGACGAACAATATCACAGCCAAAGGCGGCGGTATTGCGGTCAGCGGCAATGCGGTCAATATTCAAAATGTCAGCCTCACGTCCAAGGACACGGACAATTCAACTTCTGTGGCCATTGCCTATAAGAACGGAGTCAATATTAATAACAGCCATTTGATCGCCCAAACCGACCAGGTGTCAGGTAGTGGTACGGGGGCCGTGGTAACCGTGATAGGTAAAGGGGTGGCCCAGGTGAAGAATTCGGAAGTCAGGGCGATTGTTAACAGCCCCATTGTTAATCCGCAGCTTATCACCGGCGGAACAACAGTGAAAATAAACTCTGCCCTGGATGCCAACGGGCATTCCGGCGTTGTCTTAGATAATACAGCCGTTGAATCATCGGTGCATGGGGCCACGGCCTTTGCAGCGAATTCGATTAGCGCTGATTCGGGCGACGTGCAATTGACCAATGGGACAACAGTCAAAACCCATCAAGACGGAATACCCGGCGTTTTTGGTTATGAATCATTAGCTGTCAGCGGTAAAAATATTACGGGGGATGGCTCCATCACGGCAGACACCGACACGGTGAATTTATCTGCGACGGGTAATATCGGTACAGCTGCAACACCACTGAAAGTCGATGCCCGTAAATTAAATGCCGTTTCCAACCATGGGGATGTGCGTGTAGCCGTATCTCACGATGCTGTTTTAGGCCAACCTTTGATGAATTTGTCTGCTAATGAAGGCACATTGGGGGTCACAGCCAATGGGAACATCAGCACGGCAGGTAATTTAAGCGCCCGCGGTGTTGTCCTCGATGCCAAGGGAAATTTAAACGTGACGAATAATATCACGGCCACAAGCGGCGGTGTTTCCTTAAGCGGAAATGCGGTCAGTATTCAAAATGCAGACGTATCATCCAAAGATACAGATGCTTCTACTGCTGTGAATGTTCAATATAAAAATGGCCTTAACATCAATAACAGCCATTTAACCGCTCAAACCAAACAAGTGGCCGGCAGCACGACCGGGGCTGATGTCAGCATCACCGGTCAAGGTGTGGCCCAGGTCAAAAATTCCGGGGTTAAAGCGATCGTTGACAGCACGGTGGTCAATCCGCAGCTTATCACCGGTGGGACAAGGGTGAATATTAATTCTGCATTAGACGGTAGCGGTCATTCCGGTGTGGTCTTGGACAACACTAAAGTGGAGTCTTCGGTCAACGGTGCTACTGCCTTTGCAGACAATTCTATTACGGCCCAAACCAATGGGAACACTCTTAACGGCAATGTTCAATTGATCAATGGGGCGGATGTGCGAACCCATCAGGATGGTATCAAGGGGCAATTTGGTTATGAGAAACTTAACCTCAGCGGTCAAAATATCACCACTGATGGCGTCAGCACCATTACCGGCGGGGATGCGCTTGTAGTTTCTGCGGCAGGTAATGTGGGAACAGCCACGCAAGCCTTGAATGTTGATGTCAACCGTATATCCGGAGGTTCGACGGGTACGGGGGACGTGAATGTGCATGAAATGGACAATGCGGATGTTATTAACGTAGGTAGTGCCTCATCGTCATTATCGGCAGCTAATGGTTCAGTGTCCGTGCATAGCAATGGCTTAATTAATGCAAACAATGTGCAAGCCAGCAAGAATGTGTCTTTAGCCGCAGCAGCCGGTGATCTTGCCGTCGGGAAAGTCCAGGCCGGTGATACGGTCAACTTAAAGACGTTCAATACGGCTATTACAGATGCCGGTTCTTCTGTGCAGGCCCAAGTGGTTAATTTAGACGCTGTCACCGGTATCGGTGCGGCTGGTCATGATATAAATTTGACTTCACCTAATGTGAAGGCGCAAGTAACTGGAGCCGGTGATGTGCATTTAAGTGACATCCAAGATATGGCCTTGGCAGCCAAGGCGGCGAACGGTTCAGTCACATTAAATGCCAATGGTCATATCAATGCCACCGATGTCCAAGCTAGCAAGAGCATCAATTTAACGGCGGCTAATGGCAATATTGCCGCCGGGCATATACAGGCCGGGGATGAAGTTAATTTAACCGCATCTAATGCCGCTATTACCAATGCCGGTTCTTCCGTGCAAGCCGGTTTTGCTGTCAATTTGAAGGCAGCCACGGGCATTGGTGCGGCAGGCAGTGATATTCTTTTAACAGCACCGAATGTCAGTGCGCACGTGACGGGCAGCGGTGATGCGCATTTAAGTGACATCCAAGACATGTCCTTGGCGGCCAAGGCGGATAATGGTTCAGTGTCCTTAAGTGCCAATGGTCATGTGCATGCACTCGATGTGCAAGCCACCAAAGATGTGAATATAAAGTCCTCTAACGGCAATATTACCGCCGGGAATATACAGGCTGGAAATACCGTGAATTTGACCACATTGAATGCAGACATTACAAATACCGGGAATATCACGGGTAATGCCGTTGTTCTAAATGGTGCCGGTAATCTTAATTTGAGTCATGACATCACGGCCAAAGGCGGCGGTGTGTCGCTCAGCGGTAATGCCGTCACTATCCATGATGCGAATATCACTTCAAAAGATACCGACAATTCCACGTCGATCAATGTGCAATACAAGAATGGCGTTAACATCACCAATAGCCATGTGATCGCCCAGACCAAACAGGTGGCCGGTAGTTCGACGGGCGCTGATGTGAGGGTGGCGGGTCAAGGTGCGGCCAACATCAAGGATTCAGAAGTAAAAGCCATTGTTGACAGCACAACAGTCAATCCAACGCTTATCACTGGCGGTACACGTGTCAATATCAATTCATCACTGGATGCTAATGGTAAATCAGGGGTCGTGCTGGATAACACCAAAATTGAATCATCGGTCAATGGTGCCACCGCCTTTGCTGATAACTCCATTACAGCTGAGACGAATGCCAATTCCATCTCGGATCCGGTGAACGGCCCAGGTGCCATCCAGTTAATTAATGGGACCAATGTGCGTACCCATCAGGATGGTATCCCGGGGCAATTTGGTTATGAAGCATTAACAGTGAGCGGTAAAAGCATCGCCGGGGATAGTTCCAGTTCCATCACCGGGGGAGATGCTTTGACCCTATCGGCTGCCGGCAATATAGGCTCTGCGGCCACACCGCTTAACCTCGATGTCCGTTCCGTGAACGGCAGTTCCTGGAAAAAAGGGGATGTATACCTTTCCGCTGCACAAAACATCAACTTGGGCAGCTACTCCTCATTCACATCAGGTGGTGTTTCAAATTATACGGTCAAGTCATTGGCTGCCAACGACGGTATTGTGTCCGTTAAAGCCAATGGGGACATTGTGATCAATTCTGTAATCACGCCTAACGGCGGGGTAGGCATTTCCAGTACCAATGGTTCCATCTATGCCGGTAAAGCAGGGGACCATGGGGTGACGGGTGTCAATTCTTCCACCCATCCGCTGGATAATCCCAATAATTTGTTTACCTCTTTAGGTGTGAAGTCATTCGATTTAACCGCGACCGGCACCGGCGCAGTACCTGGGCCTAATGTCATTGCGGCAGGGAATTCATACCTTTCCGCGCCTAACGGCACGATCGGTGTTGGCAATCCCGGTGCGGCTAAAGACCCGGCCATTGGTGCGCAATTAATAGGTACGGTGCGTCCGGGTGTCACATCTCCGGCGGGGATCAATCCGTCTCCTGAAATCGGTCAGAACGCGCCTAAGGGTATTATCGATTATGATGATTCCAGCCGCTTCGGTAACCCTGATCTTGCTCCTTTGTCGAGCAATACCGGCAATAAGATCATTTCAACACCGGGTGGTACTTTGTCATCCCTCGATAATCCATTAGGTGTTTTTATAGAAACATTTGGCGGTGCTAAATCGGCATTACCCGCCGGGACTACATCATCATCCGGTTTATTGGTCGGTTCAACATCCGCAGTGGTGGTGACGCCTCCGGTCATTACTCCGCCG
>CAZBJT010000188.1:0-4000 GCA_964492215.1 uncultured Planctomycetales bacterium
GGCCCAAGGAAACCCCTATCTCCTTTAAATAAGAAAGGGCTTCAAAACTCAAAAATTCTCCGCAGACTTTATGATGCGCCGTTTGGCTCTTCTCCAAAACAGCGACCTTATAGCCAAATTTTGCAAGATGATAGGCTGCCGTTGAACCGGCAATGCCGGCTCCTATGACAACGCACTCATAACAATTTTTCATAACGGATCCCATAGCGGAAATTAGGATACCAGGAGATCTTGGTTGAATTTGGATCAAGCCCTGCCTGGTTTAAGAAACCGACCCAATCCCCGCGACGGAAGCTGCGGGCAACAGATAACGGGGCATCATGACAGATCACATGATTAAGCCCCGCCAACTTGACAAAACATATGGCAAAGTAATACGCGAACGCACGGCGGTTAAGATCAGAAATGGACCAACCGATGCGCGCGTGCACTGTCATCCACTGCATCAGCTTTACAATTGCCTGATCGGTCAAATGGTGAGTGGTCAATGAATTGATGATTATGTCGTAGGTCTTACTTTCGCTGCTGGCAAATATATCGCCGTGAATGAAATTGATCCCAGATGGGGCTAGTTGGCGAGCGGCAGAGACCACTTCTTGATTAATATCGATCCCTGTTAATTCCAAAGAAAAATTTCTCTTACGTCCGTAATCCTCAATACGTCTTAAGATTTCTCCATCCCCGCATCCTATATCCAGGATCTTGATCGTGCGATCACGGCCATAACGATCCAAGAAATATTCGACTGCACTCATCGTCGGCCAATAACCCAAGGTGCAGATATTAGTGGTCTTTAGTTCTTGATATGTTTGACGCAATAGCTTCGCATCTATTTGCGGATCATCGATATATTCTTTTTTATCACTTCGATGGGATAGTTTGATCATGATCTTTCACCAAACAATCTACCATACACTCTATTATTTATCCATAAGCAAGAACTTTGAAAGAGAGATTCCAACGTCCCGTCAGGGGTAAAAACAAAACGCCGACGTTAGAACCTATTTGATGACTTAAGGCCTCTGCCAGCAGCTATTACCGTTGGCAGAGGCCTTGAAAGCCATGATGCTTTCTATTTTATTTCTCTTTTTCCCACAGTTCGTGAAGTTTGGTCTTTAATTCACATTCTGCTTTTCCCTTATTTTTCATGGCTTCCAGGATCAAATCAGCTGTCTGTTCCATCTTAGCACCGCATGATTTCTGGATCTTCGCCTTAAGGATGTCCACCATGAGTGATTTCTTGGCACAATGCAATGATGTGGTCCACATATACATTGGACACTCATGATCGCAACCGCAGCCACAGGGGCATTTACCACAATGACCATGCGGGGCCGTTTCACAAGAACCTTTGGCTTCACAAGAATCGTATTTAGTTTCTAACATATGATCTCCTTTGTTAAGTTAACTTCATTTTTCTGTTTGATTATGGGCCTCGATAAACCACAGATTCTTATCCACACTGCGTGAGACTTGGGTGAATATATCCGCCGTGGCGGGATCGTTCAGCTCGGATGCTTGGTTAATGGCCGTGCGGACCAGCTCGCCGTATGTCGCAAGCGCATAGGATAAGGACTCGATATGCTGCTTGCCTGTTGTGATGGTCAAAGGATACTCCGGCAAACTGGTACGGCTGGACGCGACACGGATCGTCCCTTCTGCAACTCCACCGAATTGGGCAATGCGTTCAGCAATGAGATCCGGGTATTCTTCCGCTTCCTCAGCGATCTTGTCAAAAAGCTCATGCAAGGCAATAAAGTCTGGTCCTTTCACATTCCAGTGGGCCTGCTTGGCTTGAATTACCAGATCGATCGAATCAGCGAGCCGATCCTGTAAAATAGCTGACATTTGTATTCTAATTTTCTCCGGAATAGTATTCTTAGTCCGGAACATATGTTCTTTCCCCTTTGGAATGGCCCCTTCGGATTTATGTGAATCCCGAAAATTCTCTGCGAGAACTGATTTTGAATTTTTCATAGATTGGGATCTCCTCCATTTATAAGATTAGAAATATCCTTGTCGGTATTCCTTGATGATGTTTTGTCATTATTTCCTCTTATGGTTACCTGCTTGGTCGTGATCTTGTGGACGGTCTGGCGATTCCTGGCTTTTATACGCCCCCCCAATGCCTGAGCAGACTGCCGTTCTGATGACGACCGACTGCTTCCTCCTCCTCGAATTTTCTTTTCCATTTCGCTTACTCCTATTCTCTGCTATTAACAATTACATAAATACTTATCTGTTCCTTGAGAAACCAAATGCACATAGCCTTCACGAACCAGCCAACCGATGCTCATATAGGCCAATTCCTTATTGCTCTCCAAACATGATTCAGCCTCACCGAAGCTGATCGGTCTTTTTCTTTCATCGATCAAATTCAAGATATCTCCTGAAGCAATGCCAATCTGCGTAATCATATTTCTCTCCTTTGTTACTCTACAAATTCTGGTGATGGATTTGAGATTTTTCCACATAAGAAATTTCCTTCCATGACGTTATTCTAAAGTAGGCTCAAAATGAATCAATTATACCGAGGTATAGTAAGCAGGTTAGATTACACAGAAGGAGGTTCAAACATCCCGTTAGGGGGAAAAACAAAACGCCTGCAACTTATTCAGTTACAGGCGATTATGTTATTCAAAATACTGGGGTCGCTGGCGGGACAGCGTTAGAACCTCTTTACAATGCCTTCGTCCCAATAAAAACCGCTACAAACAATCCCTCGGCAACCAAGGAAGCAACGCCTAACGGTTCTAGCCAGGCATCAGGCTCAGCTGGAATCTGAGGCAATCCCACCGTGCGGCTAACCACATAACCAATGAATGAACCTGCTGCGATGAAAAGTCCCAAATTCCACCCCCAGCTATGCTTACGGTAGATGCCACACGCGGCGATCAATGCCCCTACTCCGTTGACATAAAAGAGACAACCCTTATAAGCTGCATCGTTAAAACTGTCTGGCGCATCAATCACATGAATGAGGCCGATAATTAGAATTAACGGAATCCCTAACCACAAAAAAAAATTTTGCACATTAGACATAATGACATTCCTTTCTTTTAGCTTCCTGAATGTGTTCTAAGGAAGGACAAAACAAGTTCAATTATACCGAGGTCTATCGTCCCATTAATAGGTTACGAAAATTCCTCAAACTATAAAAAGGGATATCGACAACCAGCTTATTTACTATAAATGGAGAAATGAACCCTTCTGGATGGCTGTGTTGTTGAAAATTAATTTCTGTGCGTCCGTCAGGCAATGGGATGAATTCCCAGGAAGATTTCAAACAAATGACGCGGACAACCCCTTTCTTTCTGGGAAGCCAATCAGGTGATGATGTAAGCGTGTATTTGATCTCCCCGGATCCCCGATCCATTAATTTAATGCGCTTAAAAATAAAGTTAAGATCAATATAGGCAATAGCACTAAATTTATAGCCCACTTTTTAGTCTTCTTTTGCATTCTTACTCCTTGTTCAAATTCCCTTGCGCAGCGAGGCAAAATAAAACCCTTTGCGACCTGAGCAGTCACAAAGGGTCAAGTTAGTATGCAAACCTATGCTACCTACGCGGCGCTGTAACAACAACATAAGTACCATCCGGCGATTCACTGTAATACCTGGTGTTATCGTAGTAGTATGGTGTTTTCTCAACGACAATGGTGGTATGCTCTGGTGGCAGAGACTCAACCACCGATCCTACCCCAATGCTAGAAACTACAACTTCACCCTGTCCGTACCAGTGACCATCACGGTAGTGGTAGCGGTTTCCCTCAGCTTGCGCGAATACACCTGAACATAATACTGACAGCCCCAATATAAGAACCAAGGCCGGTTTAAACCTTAATGTTTGTTTTATCATTTTCTTCTCCTTTTTTAATTAATGCAATTCCAATACTGCCTTAATGATTGCATTATGGGGAAGAATGCAAAATGAATCAATTATGCCGAGGTATAATAGGTGAATTAAATGCTTTTCAAACAAAGAAAGGAAACCCTTTA
>CAZBJT010000189.1:0-3993 GCA_964492215.1 uncultured Planctomycetales bacterium
GGCAAAGGTTATCTATGGCTGGATTAAAAAGAGACCTAACCCTATTTTAAGGTGGGGAGGTGTGCTTTTAATGGCTGGTATAGCATGCTGGGTGGTGGCCGTTGAGATGAAAATTGTTTTTAGCCGTGTATTGACTACTCAGCGGGATTTAGGCCTGCTGGTTTTTGCCGAACATATCAAGGCAAAACATTTTACCGGAGATATGTATTATCTGCAGCCAGGAAATGGTTTGTACGGCACCTGGGGTTTTAAGAATATGACCATGCCTCAGGCGGATTCTTTATATGCCATGACATATGAAGCCGATATCATGCGTGTGGCTATGCTGGAAAAAGGCGAGAGTGGCCTTAATGTGCATAGCTTGTCTTTGAAATCGCAATTATCTTTTCCCGCATTTTTTTATGTTTTAAAAAGCCCTTTGATTTCATTTGATGAATTAAGTTCTTGGGCTGCCAATAATAAATTGAGCGTTACACAGATGGATTCCTATCCGGTGGTGAATTTACCGCGGAGAACAGTAGAAGAACCGTTCAGGTTTTATGCCGTACGCAAAGTGCCTTAATAATGAATATGGGAAATCCTATGGAACCTGATGCTTTAAGTATTGTACTGCCCGTTTTTAATGAGGCGGCTGTGATTGAGCAAGTTATTAGCGGCATTGCCGCATACGCAGCCAGCCGGCACATTCAAATAGAGATCATCGCTGTTAATGATGGCAGCACGGATACGACATCAATGGTGCTTGGGCAAATCAGCCGTTCTTTATCTAATGTCAGGGTGGTGTTGCATGCCAAGAACGGGGGCTATGGCGCGGCCTTGCGTTCCGGCATTAAGGCTGCCCAATATCCGTGGGTATTATTGATGGATTCAGACGGGCAAATGCACATTGATTCCCTGCAGGCGGCATGGCCGCACAGGAATGACAATGACCTGTTGCTCGGGTATCGCCGGCAGAGGGCGGACAGTTTTTACAGGCGGGTTCTGGGAAAATCAGGCAATACGGTATCAAATCTATTCTTAGGGCGTCAGGTGCGAGACATTAATTGCGGCTTTAAATTATTTAAGAAAGATTTGATACAGTCATTGACGCTGTCTTCCAGCGGAGGCATTATCAATTTTGAAATTCTTTATCAGCTTTTTAGGAAAAATTCTTTATTAAGGTTATACCAATTCCCTGTGGAGCATTTCCCGCGGCAATTGGGGAAATCTACCGGAGGGAACCCGAAGGTTATTGGGAAGATAATGATTGAGGGCTTTAAGGTTTTATTTGGGGTGAAATAAATGGTGAATAATAAATTTTCCCATGACAATACTTTCCTTTGGCCTTAATATAGCACACTGGTTTAATAGAAATAAATGAACAGGACTTATGTAAGGGGAACATGATTGTTTTAAGCTTGATCACATTTTTATCCGCATTCCTGCTTTTTCAGATCGAACTTATCATCGCAAAGTTATTCCTCCCCAATTACGGCGGCAGTTATTTGGTGTGGGGGGCTTGCGTGGTGTTCTTTCAGGCGGTGTTGCTGTTGGGTTATTTATTTGCCCATACCGTCATTAAGCGTCAGGGTTTTGATCGTTACCTGCCGGTGCATTTAGCCTTGATGTTGATGCCATTTTTATTTTTTCCAGGTCGACCCATCATGCTTTCCGGGGCTGGGCACAGTTTACCTTTGGTGATGGATGTGTTTTTACGGCTGCTCTTGACCATCGGTCCGGTGTTTTTTGTTTTATCAACGGTGAGTCTAGTCACACAAACCTGGTTATCCAATGCCGTGATGCGCCGGCAGCATAGCCCTTATGCCTTATACGCCGTGTCCAATTTAGGTTCTTTTGCGGCCTTATTGAGCTATCCTTTCATTGTCGAATTATATTTCACCAATACCCAGCAATTAAATATGTGGCGTTTGCTTTATGTGGTTTTAACGGCCCTTACCTTGCTGGCATGGCGCATGATCAAACGGCAACAGCCTGTTGTGGAAAATGCACAAGCGAAACCTTTAGCGGCCTTGGATCGTGCTCAAGTTTTGCGCTGGCTTTTATTGAGTGCTGCTGGAGTTGTGTTGTTTTTGTCTGTCACAAATATCATTACCTACGAAGTGGCGCCGGTGCCTTTGCTTTGGATTCTGCCGCTGGCGATCTATTTATTGGCTTTTGTGTTTAATTTTAAGAAGAACCCTTGGTGCCCCAGATGGATCAGCCGCCACAGTAGTGTGTTGATCGGTTTGAATTTGGGTTTATTCTTGACGGTATGGCACAATGTCTTTCCAACAATCATTATGATCGTGCTGTTGAGTTTTCTGTTGTTTTGCCTGTGCATGTATGCTCAGCATCAACTGATCAACACCAAACCGGTTGACGATCGTCAATTGACATTGTTTTATGTGATGATTTCTTTGGGGGGATTTTTGGGGGGTGTTTTGACCAGCTGGATCATTCCTGTCGTTTCAAATACATTGGTTGAGTTCTTGGTTGGATTATTATTATTGGCCATAACCCTTGATGTACGGCAACAAAAATTGCCCAAATGGAAAATTATCTTGGCCTTAGGTTTAATGGTTGGGGTATGTATTTTTTGGCCTCACGTTTATAAGGCCTATAGTTTGATCGGTATATTAATCCTATTTGTTGCGGTTTCTTTTGCTTTTACTTATTTGGGGCGCGCCAAGATAGTTTTGATTGGTTTTTTGGGATTACTCATCATCAGTGTGCCGTGGTTGGAAGAGAATTGGAGGGGCATTCACTCTTTGGTCAAGAAGCGGAATTATTACGGTATTTATGAAATCCATGATACGTCGGCGGGTATACGTATTTTGGTGCACGGGACAACGTTGCATGGTTTGGAATTTACCGACGAACGCAGGCGTTATATTCCTTTAGGTTATTACAGCCCTTTGTCACCCATAGGCTCGTTGCTGATCAAAAATATTTTCGAAGCCAAACGCATCGGGGTGGTGGGTTTGGGATCCGGCACATTGGCGTTATATGCCAAGCCGTCTTGCCCCATTGATTTTTATGAATTGGATCCGGATGTTTATCGTTTTGCTAATGAATATTTTTGGTATATTAATAGTGCACCGGGGCCGTTGAATTTTATTATCGGTGACGCACGTGTGTCTCTGGATAAAAATGCCGGTGCTATTTATGATGTTTTGGTTGTTGATGCTTTTGGCGGGGACGCTATTCCTACCCATTTGGTCAATCGGGACATGGTGTTAAAGTATAAGGACCATTTAAGCCCGCGCGGCGCGTTGATGTTCCATATCACTAACCGTTATTTGGATTTGGCACCGGTGCTGACGCGTATCGCATCAAGTGTGGGAGCGCATATAGCTTTTAAAGATGTGCCTGACGGTGGGCCTAATATGCGCTCTTTTTGGTGTGTTTTAACTTGGGATGATGAGCGCTTTTTGACACTGATCACTAAAGAAGGCTGGCAATTGCCGGATGCGGATCAAGATAAAAGCGTTGGGGTTTGGAGCGATGATTACTCTTCGATCTTGCCCATCCTCAAGGTAGAAGACTTAAAAGCTTCAATCGAACATTTTAACCCATTTAAATGGTAAGGAGTTTATCAGTGTATGTTTGATGCTATTAAGAAAAATTGGGAACAGCATGTATTAAAGCAAAACCTTCTGGCGTTCTTAGATGAAATGGATCATAACCTTGAGTTGTTTTATGTGACAGATCAGCGGCAATTCATTACGAAGACTTTTATTCTGGATGTTTGGCCCACTGTCAAAGATACGGAGATGGTGCGCAAGCATGACAGTGTCGCCATTTATGCCGCAGCATTGCTGGATTTTAATGCAGGTCATAAAGCATATAAAGATTATGAAACATGGTACACCTCGGACATTAATAACAAGTCCCCTGAGAATGCCAAGAAATTACATGTCATGAAGCATTAGTTAGATATGAAATTAAAGACATTGGAATCGGTGATCATCCATGCCGGACAGGCCTTGGAAAAAGACATGGTGGAAAAGGGTT
>CAZBJT010000190.1:0-3987 GCA_964492215.1 uncultured Planctomycetales bacterium
CATCCGGCTATAAGGCTTTTCGCAAAGGCATCGGTCATTTATTGGCAGAGAACATTGTGCAATCATTCGCCATGAAACACCCGCGCAACAGCATGCCATTATTAGGAGCGGTGGGGCCATTGCAGTTTGAAGTTTTACAATATCGCTTAAAAGATGAATACGCGGCTGCATCACGACTGGATTCTATGCCCTGGAAGATCTTAAGATGGATTGAAACACCAATAGCAGAAGAGAAGCTAATAGAAATCTTGCCTCAAGGGGGAGGTCTAGCTATGGATGACCTCAATCGTCACGTCATGCTTTTCCCCACCGAGTGGTCGCTCAAATATTTCAAAGAAACCAATCCAACGATCGTGCTGGTTGATTCTCCATCCATGGTTTAAAGAAAGGATGCCTTATGCAAGACCAGGAAGCCAAATTCAAAGAATTCTTCGAACGTGCCCGCAAGGGTGTATTGAAGCATTTAAATGACAAGGGCGGCTTGCTAAGCTTAGGGGATTTGCACGACTACAGCTTAAAGACTTATTTGATCCAGCACCAGCGCTTCTCGATCATGATGGAATCATTTGTTAATGAAGAGCTGGTCATTTACGACAATGCCATTGACGAGGTCATCATCACGGACAAGGGCAGGGAATTCATCAAATAGCCGCTTAATTCACCACCGAATTCTTATATTTAAGATATTCTTCCTGTATTTTGTTTGAAGCGATCGCATAACTCTTGGTCGTATCGCTTTTCTGATTCCCCATGATCAACCCCACCAAAGAACCTTGTTCATTCAAAATAGGGCCGCCACTGTCTCCCGGATGAAGGGTCATTTCCATTTCGATCAGCCCAATATTATTTGAAGGTTCTTCTTTAAACAATTTAATGATTTGGCCGTTTAACCTTCTTTCAGCATTTAAATAAGCATTAGCCAGCCCAAAAACCGGTGTACCGGCTTGGGCCTGGGAGGCGTCCGCCAAAGTGATGGCACTTAACGTAAAAGGGACATCGATCTTCAAGAAACAAAGATCTGCCTCACTGGCATGAATTACCTTGGCTTCAAATGTCCGGCCGCCGGCCAACATGGCATAGATGTGCTGGGCATTCCCTATAATATGCTTGCTGGTGGCAATGATACCGGCCGGATCAATGATAATGCCTTGGCCAACCCGTTCATCAGAGGCCATAGCGGTCTTACCATCTTGGCTGTGCATTGTTTGCGCATCAATGGCCTTTATATCCACCAAAGAGGTCTCCAGGTTCTGCATGGAGCTATTGGAGGTACGAGCCGGGGAAACCAGGACCCCAGGCTCAGCAAAGCCACCTACACCAATAGACTGGGCCTGAACAGGCATAATACCAAGGGCCCAAAACGCACCCAGGAGAGTCGAACATACGATTCTTTTAAACGTTAAGCTTTTCATATACCCCTCTTTTCGTTAACTGCACCTGAATAACTCTTCTTAAGGGGAGTATATAACCGGATTTGGCCAGAAATGGCCATATGGGGCTAAAAGCAGGGAAGCGGTTTCTCAAAATACCGTAAACTATTGAATTACGAGGCGTTTAGCCCCTGTTTAAAAGCCAAAAACCCAAAAAAACCAGGCCTTAACCTTGACACATACCTCTAAAAAGGGTAATCTGAAGACCAACCTTCAACCTGGACCAGCTTGTTTAAAATGAATAATTTCACTGTTCTCTTGCCTTTCTTTTTTATATTTGCCATGCTGGCATTTGTCCTGGTGCGGCTGGCTTTTTTTAATCCGCTGAAGAAATTAGCCGTAGCCTTAGGCGGCAAGCTTACCCGAAAAGGGGAAATCTGCTTTCCTTTGGAAGGCAGGGACATTTTTGTTAAATACACCCCCGGTTCTAAAAACCGCAGCCCTGAATTTAATGTGTATGTGCAGGGGACGTATGGCGCCCAATTGCTTATCCGCTATGAAACGTCATTGGATCGATTTTATAAACAGGTGGGGTTAAATGTTGAGCCGCAGGTTTCAGATAGGGATGTTAATGATAAACTTTATTTCGAGTGCGATGACCAGGCCTTTATCAATCGGCTCTTCTTAAGGCCTGAAGTAAAGCAACAAACGTTCGACCTGCTGTCTAAATATTCCGATATTGAAATCACCATTAAAACCTGCCTTTTAAAGAAATATCCCAGCGCCGACATCAGCAATATCAGCACGGCCGATGTCACCAACTCAGCTAAAGAACTATTGGATTTTGCAGCATCAGTGCCGCCGGTGGGGGACAGTCATCCCGAGCTGTTGATCTTTAAAATCAAACGGGGCGTTCTAAATCTTTTAGGTACGCTGATGCTGGCGGCAGGGTTAATTTCCTGGATATGGGGAGGAGCTGCATTTCATGTGGTTGAGTCTATGCGCTTATGGACATGGTCTTCTAATTACAGCATACCCATGGCCTTGGCCATTTTTGGTATTGTATTCTGGCTGATCAAAGGTTTTTCCACATCTTCTAAGGTCTTCATCTATTTCCTTATTACTTTTAGTATAGGGACGGTCTTATGCGGCAGGTATGGGGCAGCCATCTTTAACGGCGTATACGACACATCTGTATTCCAAACATTCGACCAGCCCGTTATTGAGAAATACATCACCACCCATAAAAGTTCAACTTATTACCATGTGGTGGTGCAAGGCTGGCGGCCGGGCATGAGTAACTGGTCATTTACCGTCAGTTCAAATGCCTATAATAGCATCACCCTAGGGCGCAGCCGATACAGGATAACGACGAGATCAGGTTGTCTCAAATATGAATGGGTCATTTCTGAAAAGAGAATAGAGGATAAGGGAGATTATTAATGCGTAAATTATTTATACCTATAGCAGTTATTTTTATTTTTGCTTTCATGGTACCGGCCCATGCCGATGAACTGCAGCGGAATGTAAATGAGACCGTCGCACAAATGCAGAAGAATTTGGACTTAACCGATGATCAATTGGCAGCGGTTAAACAAATCGTTAAAGCGGCCATGAGTGACAGCCAGGCAGTATTAAACAGCACAAATGGCGACATGATCGTCGACAAGAAAGAAATGCGGACCAAGATGCTTGAGATCAGGAACGAAGAAGACCAACGATTAAGCAAAGTCCTGTCCGAAGATCAAATGAAAAAGCTGATCGCCAAGCGTCATATCAAAGAAAGCCTTAACAAAGACCAGATAGATTTTTCGGAAAGCTTAGGAACCGGTTCCTTTAATCCGGATGGGGCGACGATGCAATTTTAATCCTATGAAAAAACACCTCTTTCGAATCATCTGTTGCATGGTTTTATCGATTAGTTGCTTTGGTTGTGCTACAGCCCCTAAAATTGATTTAAATGTTCCTGACCAGCGGGCCAAAGCCGTCGATGCTTATTTAGATGAATTCAGCACCCAATCCTTTATGGATACCAGGATCGGGCCCGCCATCCGTGAAGTCATGATGCGCATGCCGGCTGATGCCCTGAAGATCATGATGGATCGCCGCCGCCCGGTGCTTTTTGTGGAGGTGTATAGCTCAGGCACGGCCCGTTTTGCGTCATCGTCGGAGGTAATGGTCACAGAAAAAGACAAACCGGCTTTTCAGCAGGGGATGACCTTAATTCGTATCAGTGATTCATTAGCTGCCGGCTCTTCTGAAGCTATCATGGGCATCGTGGCCCATGAGATCGCCCATCGGGTGCTGGACCATATCCGTCGCAATCATGTCTCATGCCAGGCTGAAAGAGAAAGCAACCGCCTCATCAAAAAATGGGGCTTCACCAAAGAATTCGAAGCCGCCAGCAAAGAGTACGGCCAAGCCAAAGAAGGCCAAAACATCGCCGCCTGCCAAGAAGTCCCAGATAAGAAATAAAGCCTTATGCAATCTTTACACGATTGAAATGTACTTACAAAAGTGCTAGTATTCGTTTATCGGTTTCCCCCAAACCGACGTTAGTTTAAACCCAATCCATAGCCATACCCCCAGACATCAAGTTTATTTCATAAACTTGACA
>CAZBJT010000191.1:0-3951 GCA_964492215.1 uncultured Planctomycetales bacterium
CCATTTTATTTCTTAATGTTTTTGGGTGTGTTTGTAGTTTGTTTTATGCTCGTTTACCCGGACAAAATCAAAGTTATTGCCCACCGCTGGTTTGCTTTCTTTGCGGCACATCAGGGCCTTAGTATGGTGGGCTTGATGCTGATGGGGATTATTTTTGTGCCGCTGGCTTTATTTTTCTATCAGTCTGGGCATGGCAGCATTGCTTTGCCTGGGCGTCATTGGCAGGTGGCCGGAGGAAATGTACTGACCGTATCCACCCAAACCTTGAACTGGGGCGTGCTGGAGGATTTGCTTTACTCGTCGTATTTTAGTGACCTTAGCAAATATAAATTCGCCGTGGTCTATGTGCCGTTCTTTGCTTTTATTGCTTTGGGCTTAGGGCTATGGGGGCGGTTGACCCGCCGTTTCTGGTTTATTTTTTTATGCGGTTTTGTTTTATTATGCACCATTATCCCGCATGGTTTGCCTGTTTATGATTTCTTGTATAAACATTTTCCTTTGCTGAAATACTTCCGTAATTTGCATTTTTTCCTCTGGTTTGTTTTGATCCCGCTTTTTATTTTGCTGGCTGTCGAACATTTAAAAACATTTATGGATTGGGCCCATGGGTTGAGAAGTTGGCAGCGGCTGCTGTATGTTCTTATTGTGCACGGGGCCGCGTGGGCATTCGTGTATTGGCGGGGGGACGCCATTGCCAGCACGTATGCCATGATCCTTTTAAGCGCGCTTGTTTTTAGCCTATGGTGTTTTTGTCAAACCATGCCTAAGTGGGTCCATTATGCCTTGCTCACCGTGATCATTTTAATCCAGCCCATGGCTGCCTACCGTTATTTGACCCATAAGGCCCTTAAATATGAAGGCCCGCATCAGTACGACAAATTAAAATGGGATTTTCCCTTCAAGTCGCCGCCGCAATCCACCCAACCCAGTGATTATCCGGCGAATAATCCGGTTTTATACTATGCTTCGGGGTCTTTTAATAGTTTATATGAACACGTACCGCTGTATGCTTTGTATAAATATTTGCAATACAAGTTGATTGCGGTGGATCATTTGCTGCCCTTGGCACAGGTGGATCCGTCGGTGGCCCTGGAGCGTTTATTCTTAAATGATGATAACATGGCCTATGTATCCAAGGCTACGGTATGGAAAATGGGTCATGAGGGGCTTTCAACGCCTGAGGTATGGCATATTGAAGGCAATGGTAATGCTTTGCGGGTCGTGGCTTTTGATGCCAATCATTTGCGCATGGCCACCGATTTTCCGACGGAGAAATTCCTGATTTACAATGACAGTTATGACACGCAATGGCATGCCCTGGTCAATGGCCGGCCTGTGCCTTTATATGCGGTCAATGGCGCTTTTAAGGGCATGTGGGTGCCGGCTGGAAAACATGTGATTGAATTCCGCTATGGGGCGTGGTGGCAGTATGTATTGCATATCGGTTTATTGCTGGTGATGTGCGTTTTGCTTTTTTTCCTTGTCATGGGGGCTGTGCGTGAAAGCCGTTTATCTAAAGGAACGGTGGGGCCATGATCTTGCAGGTATTGCGTTTTTTATTTGTGCGGATTTGGATTATTTACCTGGGATTGGGCTGCTTTGCCTGGTTTGTGTTTGACCGCAATTCGGCCATGGACAATGCCTCGGCCCAAGCCTTAAGCCGTTTTAATCCAACTGTGAAGTATTTCAAGCTGCTGGATCATTCCGCCGGTGAATCAACCCGCTCTCAGCTGCATGATTGCATTTATTATCATCAAATGGTGGCGAATTCTTTCTTTTATCAGGCGGCGGAAGCGTATAGCATGTTAGGGTTTTGTTATGAACGCTTAGGCGACGAACACAAGGCCCAGCAAGCCTATCAGAAGTCCATGACAATCAATCAGGCTTATATGTGGCCGTTTTATAATCTGGGCGTCATGGCGTTTCGCAAAGCAGATTACCCCAAAGCTATCGATTATTTTCAGCAAGCCCTGGAGCGGGACCCGGCACAGAATGTGGTGTTGTTAAATTATTCGAAAGTATATATGGATGTCAAAAGCACCCGGCCGGAGGAGAAATACGATTTTAGCCAGGGGGTAAGGCGCAGTTACAGTAATGCTTTTTTATTGTTGATGGTGTCGCTTGAGCAGACAAAGAATTATTCGCGCCTGTTTGGTGTGGCGTTAAAGGGCATGCAGGACAATTCACTCGACCAGGGGTTGTTCTATTATTATGCCGGGGTCGCGGCCTTTCGTTTGCATCTGTACGATAAAGCGATTAATTTCCTGCAGCAGGCTATTAATAAGGAGCCGCGTAATGCAGACGCATTCTTGTATTTAAGTTTATGTTTCAAGGCGCTGGGCCGGGATGATTTGGTCAATGAGTTCATGGCCATGGGAGCGAAAGTCAATGCCCAGTATGGCGGGTGGCTTAAGAGTCAAATAAACACCGACGTGCGTTTCTTTTAGGGGATAATTTCCCTCCCCGGGTGGGAGGGGTTAGGGGAGGGAGCTTATGCGTCTTTTAATATTATCTTTAATGCTATTAATGACCGGTTGTGCGACGGTGCAGGTGGCCAATTATATCAAAGACGATCACCCCTATACGCGCCGGGTGTACGGCAGTTTTGATAAGGTCGCTGATGCGGTCCGGGATGTGCTGGCCCAGGAAGGGTTTAAGATCACCGACGAGGTTGATCCGGCTGTGTTTGAGCGGGATGAGCGTTATGAGCGTGCAGGGGCGCGTAATTTATTGATCTTTACCAGTGTTAAGCAATTGCCGCGGGTGGTGTATTCCAAATATTTCCATTTAAATATTTACCTGCGTTCACTGGCGGATTCAACCGAAGTCGAGGTCCGTTATGCCAAGGCCACCAATGTCATGGTCAAACAATTCAAAGGCACGCGCAACGACCCCTACGTCAACCGCCTGCTAGACGCCATCGAAGCCGAAATAGCAAATAAATAACGCTGAAATGATTCCAGACACCTAGGGTAATTTAATTATTTTCTATGAGTGTAAAAGAGTTAAGTGATAGTGTTATCAAAACCAAAAGATAGGGTAGTTTTATGAATAACAATTTAACTGTTTTTGAAGATTATAAAATTAGACGGGTCTATGATGAGGCAACTGAAACGTGGTATTTTTCAGTTGTTGATATTGTTCAGGCATTGATTCAGCAATCTAACTATCAAATAGCAAGAAAGTACTGGAATAAGATTAAAGAACGTTTACGCAAAGAAGGTAGTCAGTTGGTGACAAATTGTCACCAACTGAAATTAGAAGCCGCGGACGGCAAGAAATACTTGACTGACGTAGCCAGTGCGGAGACTCTTTTGCGCTTAGTTCAATCTGTACCAAGCCCCAAAGCTGAACCAATTAAACTCTGGCTTGCCAAAGTAGGCTATGAGCGGATGCAGGAAATGGCTGATCCTGCCCTATCGCTTGACCGTGCTAGAGAAATGTGGAAAAAACACGGACGCAGCGAGAAGTGGGTTCAGCAGCGGATGATGGGCCAGGAAACCCGTAATAAACTTACGGATTACTGGCAAGAGCATGGTATCAAAAAAGAAAATGAATTTGCTGTTCTGACCAATATTATTCATCAAGAATGGTCGGGTATTAGTGTTAAAGATCATAAAGATATCAAGGGCTTAAAGTCACAAAATTTACGTGATCATATGAGTGAAGCTGAGTTAATCTTTACAGCGCTTGCTGAACTTTCAACCCGACAAATTGCTGAAAGTTCGAATGCTACAGGATTAGTAGAGAATAAATTTGCGGGAAAGAAGGGTGGTGGTATCGCGAAAAGAGCTAGGATTGAATTGGAAAAAAAGACGGGTAAAAAGGTTGTTTCTAGCGGTAATTATTTGCCTCCTAAAATTAAAGATTGAGTATAACTAACCTTTAATATGTCCCTTGCCTTGGGTAAAATAACTGTAAACCGACGCAGACGGTAATACTATTGCAAAT
>CAZBJT010000192.1:0-3941 GCA_964492215.1 uncultured Planctomycetales bacterium
GAAATATCAACCGTCGTGACCTGCACGTGTGAGCAGAATTTAGCTAAAGCAATAGCAATACAACCCGACCCCGTACCTAAATCCAAGACTTTCACAAAAGGGGACACATTCATGTGTCCCCTTTTTAATAGATTGATGGCGGATTCCACCATTTGTTCAGTTTCAGGACGTGGCACCAGCACCGACGGATTGACGTTCAATGCCAAGCCCATAAAATCCCATGAACCCAAAATATATTGCAGGGGTTCGCCTAAGGCGCGGCGATGCTTATATGCATCAAATTGTTCTTGTTGGGCGGCTGTGAGGACAGGTTTATGAAGGAGCAGGTCAATCGGCTTGCATTGCAAAATATGCGTGAGGAGAATTTCGTCTTCGGACATGGGGAACGTCCCCTTATTTCTCTACAGCTTGCTCTTTGGCTTCGCGCTCGGCAGCCATCAGGGCATCGGTTAATTCGTCCATGTCCCCGTTGAGGATGGATTCCAATTGATGACTGGTAAAACCAATGCGGTGATCGGTAACCCGCCGGTCGGGAAAATTATACGTACGGATTTTCTCGCTGCGATCACCCGAGCCCACCTGTGTTTTTCGGGCATTGGCTTGTTTGGCAGATGAATCTTGCTGCATTTTATCTAAAATACGGGCCCGCAAAATACGCATGGCTTTGGCCCGGTTCTTTAATTGAGAACGCTCATCCTGGCAAACCACGACCGTATTGGTAGGTAAATGGGTGATGCGCACGGCTGAGTCGGTGGTATTAACACTTTGACCGCCAGGGCCGGATGAACGGTACACATCAATCTTAAGGTCTTTATGCAAAATCTCGAGGTCAATTTCTTCCGGTTCAAATAAAACCGCAACGGTCACCGCCGAGGTATGGATACGGCCGGAGGCTTCAGTGCTAGGCACGCGTTGCACCCGGTGCGCACCGCTTTCCCATTTTAAACGCTTGGAGCATTCCTTACCGCTTAATGAAAAAACAACTTCTTTGACCCCGCCCGCCTCGGTGTCGGCATAAGCCATGATCTCAAGCGTCCACCCTTTAAGGTCGGCATACTTACTATACATGCGGTAAAGGTCGGATGCAAAAAGACTGGCTTCCAAACCGCCGGTGCCGGCACGGATCTCAATGATAATGTCTTTATCCGGTTCGTTCTTTGAAGGATCAAAATGATCGGTCAATTGCTGGGCATAAGAAACGAATTGCTCTTCTAATGCGACCAGCTCCATTTGGGCCAGCTCTCTAAACTCAGCATCACCCTTGGACTTGACGATCTCTTGTAATTCTTGGATTTGATTTGCAGTTTTCTGATAGGAGCGATAGATCTCCATCAAAGAACCCAATACGGCAAACTCTTTAGCGAGTTTGCCGTATTGACTTTGATCGGAAGCTATACTTTCATCAGCGAGGAGTTTTTCAAGCTCAAGGAAGCGGGACTCACTTAGCTTCAGCTTGGCTAGATCACTTGCCCTTAGCATAACGCTTATTGAAACGCTCAATGCGGCCAGCAGTATCTACAAGTTTCTTAGAACCTGTAAAAAAAGGATGGCATTGGGAACAGATCTCGACACGGATCGCCTTCTTGGTGGCACGCGTATGGATCACGCTACCGCAAGCACAGGTGATGGTGGCTACTTCATAATTAGGATGGATACTGGCTTTCATAACTACTCCTTATTTTCGCCCTGAGAACCCCTCAGGATGGCTTTAATTTTGAAGGCGTATGATACACTACTTGTTCATATTTTGCAAGAAATCTGAGTTGGTCTTGAATTTAGAAACTTTGTCGATCAAAAGCTCCATGGCCTCGGCTGAATTAAGGTCATTAAAGGCCTTGCGCAATAGCCACATGCGCTGCAAGTCGCTTTCGCTGACTAACATCTCTTCATGGCGGGTATTGGAACGCTTAAGGTCGATGGCCGGGTAAATGCGGCGTTGGAATAAGTTGCGGTCTAACTGTAATTCCATGTTACCCGTACCCTTAAATTCTTCAAAAATAACTTCATCCATGCGGCTGCCGGTGTCAACTAAGGCGGTGGCGATGATGGTCAAAGAACCACCCTCTTCAATGTTACGCGCCGCACCGAAAAAGCGTTTGGGCTTATGCAAGGCATTGGAGTCCACACCACCGGATAAGATCTTACCGGAATGCGGAACAACCGTATTATAGGCACGCGCTAAACGCGTGATACTATCCAATAAAATAACCACGTCGCGCTGATGCTCAACCAAACGCTTGGCTTTTTCGATCACAACTTCCGCAATTTGCACGTGACGCTCGGCTGGTTCATCAAAGGTGGACGCAATGACCTCACCCTTAACACTGCGCTGCATGTCTGTGACTTCTTCCGGGCGCTCATCAATCAGTAAAACGATCAACACCACTTCCGGGTGATTGGTCACAATGGCATTGGCCACTTTTTGCATCAATACAGTTTTACCGCTATACGGAGGTGCAACGATCAAGGCACGCTGGCCCTTACCGATCGGTGTCAATAAATTCATGATACGGGTGGACACTTCCGTCTGGGTGGTTTCCAAATTAAGGCGTTCTTTAGGATAAAGCGGGGTCAAGTTATCAAAGAAAATTTTGTCTTTGCATTTCTCCGGATTTTCAAAATTGACCGCTTCCACTTTCAAGAGGGCAAAATATTTCTCCCCTTCTTTTGGCGGACGGATCTGGCCGGACACCGTGTCCCCGGTCTTTAAATCAAAACGGCGAATTTGCGAAGGGGAAATATAAATATCATCCGGGCAAGGCAGGTAATTGTATTTAGCACTTCTAAGGAAACCAAAACCTTCGGAGAGGATTTCGAGGGTCCCTTCACCGAACATCAAACCTTCTTTTTCCGCCTGGGCTTGCAGAATCTTGAACATCAAATCCTGCTTCTTCATGCCGGAGGCCCCTTGCACTTCCATATCACGGGCGAGCTTGGTCAGCTCCGTCATCTTCATTTCTTTAAGTTGTTCTATATGAACGGTTTTCCCCGAAGGGTTGGCCGGTTTATAATCGCCATTGCCATTTTCTTTAAGATCTTCTTTGTCCTGTTTTGTTTCTGACCTGGTCATGCATTCTTCTCCTGTTGACCCTATTTAGGGTTTACTTTTTTTCTTTTACTTAATCGATCCACAATCGCATCAACTTGTTTACGCGTCGCTGCAATACTACCGCTATTATCAATCAGAAAATCCGCCAAAGCGCATTTTTCCGATAAGGGCATTTGATGGCGCAAACGCTTGTTTACATCTGCTTTGCTTAAACCAAGGCTCTTTTTGGCACGCATGATCTGCTGCTGGCGTTTGGCAAAAACAGCAATGGTTGTGTCAGTGATTTTGTCCCACCCGGCTTCAAAAAGAAGCGGTACATCTAAAATAATAACCGGTGCGTTTTTATATAAGGAAATTTGCTTTTTGACTTCTTTGAGTGCCTCAGGATAAAGAATATCGGTGAGTTTTTTTAATTCACGCGGATGCCTAAAAACAATATCGGCTAATTGAGAGCGGTTGACCTTATTTGAGTCAAGTATAACACCTGGAAAAGTTTTTGCCACTTTTTTTATGCATTTTTCATTTTTAGTCAAAAGCTGGCGGATAATGGCATCGGCATCGATAATTTTGGCTTTATGGGTGGCAAACATAGCGGCCACGGTCGATTTGCCGGTACCCAAACTCCCTGTCAGGCCTATAATAAACATTTTTGATAAACCCTCTGATAATCCTTGGCTGACTTCTCCCACATAAACCTGTAACGCATGGCATGGGCCACCAAAGATTCCATTTGTGCCTTGTTTTTATATACCCTGATGGCTTCCTGAATGGCCTTCACAAAAGCTTCTTTGGTGTATTCGGTAAATGGAAACCCATTACCTGTTTCATGGATCGGGTCATATAAACTGATAGTGTCAGCCAAGCCCCCGGTCTTATAGACAATGGGGATGGA
>CAZBJT010000193.1:0-3939 GCA_964492215.1 uncultured Planctomycetales bacterium
TCTTTAAATCTTCAAGGAAGGTAGCGATGCGATTGATCGTCGAATCTGCCCCAACGGAATAGGTTTGCAAATCTAAATCCATGGTTTTAGGCGCATGCACGCATTTGATGCCATGCTCGGTCAAATCCACTAAAACGCTGCCGGAATCATCACCGCCGGAAATAATAAGCCCTTCGATATTGAATTTAGCCAGACCCTGTTTAATGCGTTCATATTTATTGGGATCATCGATCTTCTTGATCTTAACGCGGGAATGGCCTGCTTCAGAACCGGCCAAATTAGCGTCGATCTTATCTAAACGCTGTTCCGTTAATTCAGTGAGAGCGTCAAAATCAACTAAATTATAAAGACCGGCATAGCCGTTGGGGATAATAAAGCATTTAACACCATGGCTGCCGGCAATAGCAGCAGCTCCTTTAATGACCCCATTTAAACCGCCGCAATCACCACCGGAGGTAAGAATACCAATACGTTTCATAACTTCTCCATTCCTGTCATTCCCGCGCACGCGGGAATCTAAAATTATTGAATACGAAGTGAGTAAATTACCATAAAAAGGGAGGAGAGGCTACTTTTTTATGTTCTTTGCGCTGAGGTGAGCATGTCTTCAGCGTGGGACAAGGCGATCTTGGTGGTATTGGCGCCACTCATCATCTGGGCAATTTCTTCCACCCGTTTCTTGCCATCTAGGACGATCACATCGGTGATGGCGCGTCCAGCCTTAACAGTCTTGATTACTTTTAGATGTTTATCGGCAAAAGAGGCGATTTGCGGCAAATGGGTGATCAAAATGACCTGGCGGTTATGAGATAAGTCTTTTAATTTTTTACCCGTGATGGTGCCCAGGCGTCCCCCAATCTGGGCATCAATCTCATCAAAGATCAAGACGGGTATAGGGTCGACATTGATCAAGGCTTTCTTTAAAGCCAGCATCACACGGGCCGCCTCACCGGAGGAGACAATTTGCGCGAGGGGTTTTAAATCTTCCCCGGCATTAGGGCTAATATAAAAGGCTATCTTGTCCTGGCCATCGGCATCAAAGGGGATTTTGGCAAAACGCACTTCAAATTTGACATGATTAATGCCAAGTTCTTTAAGTTCGCTTTCAATCGTGGTGTTAAGTTCTTCGGCGGCTTTCTGACGCGCCTTGGTGATCTTGGCGGCGATCTTCGCTAATTCTTTTTCTTGAGCACCCAGCATTTCTCTTAACTCTTTATCGTTTTCTTCAAAATTCTTGATCAAATCCAGTTTTTCTTTGGCCTCAGTATAGAACTGCTGGGCCTCGCCCAAGCTGGGTCCGTATTTGCGTTTGATATCGGCATAGGCATCGCAGTTGTCATTGATTTCGCGTGCTGTTTGCGCATCAAAGCTTAATCCTTCGGCATAATCATTTAATTGGCTCACCAAGTCATTGGTTTGCTCTTGAATAGAGGTCATTTGATCCAAGAGGGCGGAAGATTTATTGTCGATTTGGGTCAAAGATTTTAACGGAGAGAAAGCTTTACGCAACAGGGCATTGGCCCCGGTTTCTTCGTCATCTAACAGTTCCAGGAGCGACTGAATGTGTTCGTACAATTTCTCCGCATTATTAACCTTGGTTTGTTCATCTAACAGGGCGTTGTATTTCTCCTCAGATAAAGGCAGAGCTTCTAATTCTTTAACTTGATGGGTTAACAGATCAAGGTCTCGCTGACGGGTCTGTGTCAGTTCAGACAATTGACGTAATTTACGCCCGGTATCTGCATAAGCTTCAAAAGCTTTACCATATTCATTTTTAGCGGTTTTAAAATCCACCAATTGATCGAGCATGTCTAAATGCTGCTCTTCGGATAAAAGCATTTGATGGTCATGCGCCCCATGAAAGTCAATCAGGTGATTGCCCAATGCTTTTAATTGACCGACGGTGACGTTTAAGCCATTAATCTTTATTTTGCCTTTGCCATCAGCACCATGCGTGCGTTGGATAATAATATTATTGTCATCTTGAGAGAGGAATTCAGCGATGATTTCATTTTGCCGCAGTTTTTTGTCTGTGATTTCAAAAACAGCTTCAATAAAGCAAGGCTGCTGCGGGTCGCGGATGGAGGAGGTATCAATGCGTTCACCTAAAGCAGAACGCAGGGCATCAATCAGAATAGATTTACCCGCGCCGGTTTCGCCGGTCAAAATATTCAAATGCTCGGCAAACTCCAGGACAACCTTATCGATCAAACCAAAATTTTGTATGGTTAACTGGGTCAACATTAGCCAAATACTAACAAAGAATAGGCCTTTTGAGAAGGTAAAATTATCACAAAAACACTATTTATTACTAAGCAAGGTTTTATAATCAAAATTAGGGATTATTGTGAACTACTAGTACACTGTCATTCCCGCGAAGGCGGGAATCCAGACGAGGCTATGATACTTTTTATTTTTATTAACTTTTGGCTGTTGATAAGTATCGTTTTTGCCCTGAGGACTTTTACCTGGCCGGCCCGCAGTTTAAAAGCTGTGGTGGCAGGTCTTTTATTTTTTGCCCAGATCATCCTCACATCAGTGGCTTTAGGCTTTTCCCATCAGCTTTATCTACACAATCTCCTGGCGATCAATTTTTTTATCTCATTAATGTTCCTTTATGTAGGAAAATCTTCCTTAGCTAGCGGGAGCGGGCTTTCCATCGATAAGGCCTATTGGAAAGAAATCCTGACGCTCCCTTTCAAAGGAATGAATCTTTCCCTTACTGTTTTGTTTGTTTTCTTGATGATATGGCTGACCATATCCGCATGGCTATTGCCTGTCAGGGTCTGTGATGACCTGACATATCACATACCACTTGTTTTGCAAGCTGTTCAAGATGGAGGATTAAATCTTTTGCCCATACAGATTCAGCTGCCTTATGCGTTCCCGTTAAATGCTGAGATGCTTTTTTTATGGCCGACGATTTTTTTTCACAATACGGTTTGGATCGATTATGTGCAGGTTGTTGTTGCTGTTTACGGGCTGATCGTGATCTATGCTTTGATGCGATTGATGAATGTGAAAAGGGAGGATGCTTATTTTGTGGCTCTATGCACTTTCTTTACGCCCGTTGCTCTTTTTCAATTAGGTAGCGGGTATATTGATGTGACTACCAGTGTTTTTCTGATGACAGAATTGACATTGGCTTACGCATTTTATCAAACCCAAAAGATCCATTTTGCTTATTTTGCGGCATTATCTGCCGGACTATTGGTGGGCATGAAATATAGCATGCCTCCTTTTGCCTTATTAGGTTTAGCCATGCTATTGTTTAGGGCAAAGGGGTTAAAAAAACATTGGTTGAGTTTATTTTCGATTTTTTTGATTCCTGGCATGATATGGTATTTAAGAAATTCTTTGGTCTTTGGAAATATGGCCTATGGCACGGATAATTGTAGTAATCTTGGTTTTACAGATTTGTCGAAAAAGTTTCTATTATTATTTACCCGAGACATCGGTATAGGGACTTTTGAAGGGGGATTTGGGCTTTTCTTTTGGGGTATGTGTTTCCCTTCATGGATATATATATTCTTTAAATCTCTTGTCGATTGGCGGCAGGCAAAGGCCTTGGTTCTTTTGATGAGCTTTGTTTTGGCAGGATTTGTCATGCTTATGTTTATTCCATTGCAATTTTTTTCACTGTCTCCCAGGTATATCATTTTTGTCGTTTATCTTTCAGCTGTGTGTTTTGCTCTCATTTTACAGGAACATTCATCCAGGGCCAAAGGTTTAAGAGGGCTGGCGGTGGGCATGTGTTTTCTATCTATGACATTGCTCGCCATGAGGTTTTCAACTACGTATCGCATAGAAAAGCCGTTAGAAGATTTGAAAAAAGGAAAATACGGGTCGGAATACAAGTATTGGGCTTATTCAGGGTATATAAAACCCATCATGCGTTACGTCGCGGAACCGCTGGATTTATTGACTAAAGACGGGCGG
>CAZBJT010000194.1:0-3913 GCA_964492215.1 uncultured Planctomycetales bacterium
ACTTTCTTGGGCGATCTTGATGAATCGATCATGGAAATCCCGGCGCCAATTGTCCCGGCGCTCATTGATGCTGGCATAAGGCAAAATATCATTTAGAAAAATTGCCGTCGGTACATCTTTTCCCCACGGCACTTCTTTCATCGCCTGATAAGCCAAATGATTGTTATCGACCAGAAAATCCTTGCCCAATGCTGTTAAATCCATGTCCGGCATATTTGCAATCAGAAAAAACATGCCTTCGCGCTCTGGGCCCTCGGCTTCCTCAATAGCTTTGACCAGCTCGCTGCTGTTTCTCCCTGCTTTTTCTAACGCTGATGACACATCTTGAGGATACCCGGATACGGGAGGTTGGTCTGCAAAAACAAAACAGGTATGGATCAATAGGAAAGCACCGGTGAGGATTACCGTTTTTATAAAGAAACTCATGGCTGAAAAAACTATTTAAAAAGGGTTTTAGCTTTATCCCTGTCCTCTGTTGTAGGAACCCCTACAGAAAAACCGGATTTATTTGAAGGGCTGTAGGCATAATGATTGTCGAGTCCCTTGTCGCTTTTGGCCAAAGTGGAATCAAAATTGGAATGGGTGATGGACGTGTTTTTGTCGCGCAGGCCGAATTCAGTGACATGTTGATACGTGCAGCCTGCCATGAAAATAAAAGCTACGATAATAAACGCAAGCCCACAGCGCATCTGACACATACGACATCCTTCTCTAAATTAGGATTCTTTTTTTGACTTCTCCCCAAGGAGAACCAGCAGAAGGATCATTGTGATACGCAGCTACCCGTTGGTCTAGTTCCTTTTTCTGCTTGTCTGTGAGTGCTACGGCTTCTGGGGCAGCAGCTACGCTGGAAATCTCATTATGCATAGGTGAAATCCTTTCTAAAGCTTATTAAAAGGATATACCAAAGAACTCCATTGTGCAATTCAAAATCATAAACCTCGCGCTATTTGACTTCTTATCCTGCCTTCTTGTTGCTTCTTTACCATTAACCTTAGTGATCTAATTTTTGTGTCCATGCGATGCCGTGAATGAAATTAAACGATTTGAATAATTTTGACTCTTCTATTTCCTTTACCAATCTTTGTGGTCCAGGCCACCCACTCATAGGATTCGCATCATGGAAAGCTAAAATACCACCTTTTACTAAGAACGGTTGCCACACCTCAAAATCTTGTTTTACAAACTCATACTCGTGATTACCATCGATCCATAACAGCCTAATTGGCTCTTTCCAATTCTTAACTGCTTGCTCAGAAGGCATTACTTTGGCTTCGACAAATTCCTCAAGATACAGATTGCTGATATTTTGGCAAAACTGTCTATAGCTATTAAATTCTCTGTCTTTTGCCTTATGTTCCGGATTTCCATAGTGCGGATCAATCGCAACAATCTTGCCTTCACCTCTCTTCTTGCCACCCGCTGCAAGAAATATAGTTGAGTAGCCGAAATATGATCCTATTTCTACAATTCGACCTTTTCCTGGTCCTTTTAATGCACCACAGTAAAGAAAATAGGCTTCTGTTCTATCAATTAGTCCTTCCACCTTATTTTCTTTCACTTTCTTCCTAAGAAAATAAAACGAGATTGAATCAATGATATTAGATCTGAAATATTGCACTCACACCTCACTTTGGTTTTGGTTTTTAATTGCGGATATTATCACATACCTTGCAGGTATGTAAACAATAAACATACCTTAGCCTGAGTGTACCGGTGAGGCATTTAAGTCATAATATTTTTATGGCTGGGGAAAAAGAAATAAAAGGCATTCTTGTTAGGAACTTGAAGAAATTCCGCAAAAAACAAGGATGGACTCAGGAAGAGGCTGCTGAAGCTGCTGGCATTACCGGCAAGTATTGGCAACGATTGGAAATGTCATCTCAAATCGACCTTCCTTCTTTGAAGGTCATATTTAAAATAGCTGCTGCCTTAGAAGTTCCTCCATCTAAGCTTCTCGAATAAAGACTATTCCACAAGTTTCACAGGAATAAGCAAATTACAAAAAGCTGAAAAACGCACAAAAAAAAGACGTAACCTCGTCGGATTCCACGTGGTTACGTCGGTGTTTCTTTAAATGGTTGCCTCGCTAGGACTCGAACCTAGATACTGAGATCCAGAATCTCATAAAAGAGATCCTACACAGGAATTACAAACTTTATGATCCAAGATTATAACAAAAGTTTTAATGCTTTACTGACACTTGCGGTTTCTTTACCCCTAATTCAGCATAAAACTCTTTGGATTTCTGACGATAGAAATCAATCCGTTCTTTAGATGTCATGCGCTTTGTTTCTTTATACAAATTATCCCTTATTTCCCGCACCATTTGAACAGCGTCAAATTTCTTCTTCATAGTTGGTAACCTCCCTTGGGGAAAGAATCTGAATTAAATCGTAACCTAACTCTTTATTGACCGCATTAAATTGTCTAATTTTATCAAAATGAACAATGTGTTTAAAATTCCAGCTGACCAATACATCAACCTTAAATACGGTGGCTAGTGCAATATGCATCATATCGTTTTCGAACTTATCGTTAAGGATCTTACGCTTACGGTAGGCTTGAACAAGCCTCGTTACCCTTTCATCTTCTTCAACCAGTTCGACGCCATATTCAATCAGTTGCGCATACTGCTTTCTCACGTTTTCCGGCGCTTTTATAAGTTCAACCGTGACCGTATCTGATACAACCGGTTTTAAATGCCCCAACCTAAATTCTTTCATTAAACCGTTGGACCACGGCGCAAATTCCTTGTCGAAACAACCACCAATAACGGACGTATCAATGTAAATTCTTTGAGTTTTCATAAGGCCTTTCTTAATTAAAATAGTACCACAGCTTTACGCCTGCTGCCTAAAAATATTTATCCAACTGGCTCAAACTGGAATGCCCCATCCTATTACGAACCACATCCAATGGGACCACCTTAGAAAAAAATCCTGCAGATATTCGTTTAACTACCATACACCGAACGGAAAGCATCTGCGGGAAGATTTTAGCAGGAATAAGCAAATTACAAAACGCTGAGAAACGCACAAAAAAAGACGTAACCTCGTCGGATTCCCCGCGGTTACGTCGGTGTTTCTTTAAATGGTTGCCTCGCTAGGACTCGAACCTAGATACTGAGATCCAGAATCTCATGTCCTACCATTAGACGACAAGGCAGCAAATTTAATACTCAGCAGCAATTACCACATGTTCTTTTGGACCCAGGCGTCGGCCTTCTGGATATTGCCCGGCTCCCTGGTGCCGTCATCATTACGCTTACCGTTCAAATTTTCGTCTATGTTGTGAAAATCTTTTTTGGCACCTTCGGCGGCACCGCACATGCCACCTTTAACTGTTTCACAACCGGTTAATATAAACATCGTGGCGCATAGTGTCAAATAAACACATGTTTTATTCATACACCGCCCTTCCGTTAAAAGGCCGCACGCAGACGTGCGACTGTTTTTTCTTTGCCTAAGACCGCCATGGTGTCGAACAAACCGGGCCCCACCGGCCGGCCGGTCAAAGCCACGCGCACCGGATGAACTAAGGCGCCTGCTTCTAATCCGAACTGGGCCACCACGGAGCGAAACGCTTCTTCCGTGGTTTTAACATTAAAATCGCTTAAAGCCTGCAAGGTCGCGGCTAATTGCGTGAATTCTTTAGAGAGGTCCGTGCTTAAATATTTTGTTTTAGCTTCCGCATCATAATTAAGATTGTCTTGGAAAATAAAATCCGTCCACTCAAGAAAATCAGTCAGCACCGACATGCGGCCTTTGAATAAGTGTACAATATTTTCTAATGCTTTTCCATCCATGGCCGTGTTCGGGTATTTGGCTTTGATGAGGGGTAGCAAATTCTCAGTCAGCTGCGGGGTTGGCATTTCCTTAATATACTGGCTATTGAGCCATTTGAGTTTTTC
>CAZBJT010000195.1:0-3881 GCA_964492215.1 uncultured Planctomycetales bacterium
ATCGCTGAATCAAGCGAAGGCGCCCGTGTGGCCGAGGGGGTCGGCAACAATGTGGTCATCGGTGGTACGTATGTGAAGGAAACCCAGGCCCTTAATGATTATGAATTAAAAGGCACGGATGCCTTGGTGCATTTGGGCCCCGATGCCAAGGTCAAGGCCGAATATGCCGAGAGTTCATCCCAGGGCACCGGTACTTTTGTTTCCACCGATGGTGGTATTACATTCACGGAATTGACCACCGGTAATTTGGATACCGGCCGCGCCTATGGCTTGAGCGGGGACGCCCGTCTCTTCGACCGGGTGGGCTTGACCGGTTATTACAAATGGGTCGAGAATAGTTTTGCCACCCCTGACACCGCAAGCCAGCAGGGCAAGGAAACCGCCGGCATGGCCTTGACATTTGACATCACACCGGTGACACGCTTGACCGCCCGTCAGGACATTCAGCGTTTGATCCAAGACGGCAATTTACAAACCCAGGCGCAGGTGGGTGCCACCGAGACCACCACGACTTTAGTGCAGATCGTGCATGAATCACAGCGTTTGAAATTGACCGGTGCCTATGAGATCAAGCAGGTCAAAGACAAGCGCGATGGATTTGAGACCGCCACCAATGAAGTGGGCAAGACCTTGGCGGGCCGCGCCGATTATGCCCTGACCGGCCGCGTCAATATATCCTTAGGCCAGCAATTCGACATCCTCGACCCCACTAAAGCCATCACCACCGTCGGAATTGATACGCGCGTCACCAATAATTTAAACCTGCGGGCCCAGGAAGCATTCAGCCGTGACGGCACCGCCACGACCGTGGGTGCGACCACCCGCGTCGGGGAAAGGGCGACCTTCACCACCGATTACACCGTGGCCCAGATGAAGACCGGTGAGGTGGACAAGACAACCAGCGTCGGGGTAGAAGGCAGCGTGGTGAAAGGCCTCACCACCTCAGCGACGGTTGCCACCACCGATTCATCGACGGGCGGCAAGACCACATCCACCACCTTAGGCACCAAGGCAGCCTTAAATGACAGCGTGGCCCTGCAAGCCACCGTAGGGGCCGCCCAAGGCAGCGACGGGCAGAAGCGCGACACCATGGCCCTGTCCGGCACGACCAAGGTGGACAAAGATTCAGCCATGACGACCACCGTGGGGGTCAATACCGATCAAACGGGGGCCCAGACAAAATCAGTGGCTTTAGACGCCAGCACCAAGGCCGATGAAAAGACCGAGAAGACATCGTCGGTTAAAATTGATGAAGATGCTTTGGGTGCCAAGACCACGACGGTGGCCTTTGGCGATAAGATGAAGGTCAATAATGAGGTGCAGGCGGTTTCCGACCGTTCGTTTGGTTTTAATCCGGATGGCTCCGTCACTAAAGGTTCCAAATACGCCTTGATGCGCGATAAAGACGGCCGTAAGCTGGAAGCTGATTTGACCCGTCAATCGTCGGACCAGCCCACCGCGGTTTCCCAAAGCAATATTTTCGGCCTTTCCGGCGATGTGAATGACAAGCTGGCCTTGCAAGGCAGCTTTGAAAAAGGCAAGGTGCAGAACCTCGACGGCACCATGACCGACCGCACCGCGATCACCGCCGGTGCCGGCTATGTACTCAAAGACACTGAAACGGCAGTTGAGCGCTTGAAGAACTCCACCAAGATCGAATTGCGCATGGACAACAGCGTCAGCAATACGCGCCAGTATGTCTTTTATAATGCCCTGGAAGGCAAGATCACCGACAATCTTTCGGCGTCCGCCAAGCTCGATTATTCCAAGACATTCAATATCACCACCAATCATGTCGATGCCCGCCACAAAGAGATCATTTTGGGTGCCGCTTATCGCCCGGTGAATGTGGATAATTTGAATTTGATCGCCCAGTACAGTTACAAGGAAGACCAGGCCCCGCCGGGCCAGGTTGATTCAGCCTCGATCGAACACTCACGCGCGCAAGTCATATCCGCCGAGGCGGTCTATGATATTGACGAGAACTGGCAATTGGCGGAAAAGTTTGCCTACCGTATCAATGACGAGAAAGTGGCTGGTTTCGAATTTAACCGCACCCACACCTGGTTGATGATACACCGCTTGAATTACCGCATCGACCGCAACTGGACCGTCGGTGCTGAATACCGGCGCTTGACCCAGGTTGAAGCCCGGGATGATAAACAAGGCATGCTTTTGGAAGCCACCCGCAATATCAATGACAATACCCAATTGGGCATCGGCTGGAATTTCACCCAATTCAATGATGACTTGACCGCTTTAAGTTACACCTCGCAAGGGCCGTTCCTGCGCATGACCGGAAAATTATACGACCGCACCCCTGAAGAAAAAGCCCGCGCCCGCGCCAAATGGCTGGATGAAAAAGTCACGCAATGGGCCTGGACCATGGTGCGCAAGGAATTGGCCAAGAAGGACAGCAAGGTTGTGGCGGAACTTAACCGCATGTTTGCTTTAGCCAAGGCCGCCCAGGAAGCCAAGCGTTGGGAAGAATCCAAGCAAATATATAAAGATATTATTACAGCCGGCCAGATGATGTTTGACGAAGCGTCCGAATATATCCGCCGTCAAATTGCCTTCGAGGAAAAATTACAGGAATACAACAAGAGCGCCGAAGAATATTTCAAGGGCGGCGAATATATCAAGGCGAGAAAAATATGGGAGAAAGTAGTGGAAGACGCTTCAAAGGGTATGGTAAAATGACCTCACTTTCGATCAAAGACTGTAATTGGTAATTAATTGGTAGCGTCTACCAATTCTTTTGATGTCATTCCCGCGAACGCGGGAATCTATAATGAATAAAAAGTTTATTATATATACAACTATTTTGCTGTGCAGCATCAGCGCCCTTGCCTGGGGCGATGAACCGTCATCTGCCCTTGACGGTAAACCTTCCGTCGAGACGGCTGCAACTGTTTCATCCCAGCAAAGCCCTGCACCTGCGGCCACCGCCGCATCAACCAATGCAACATCATCTACCGATCAAAGTGCCGCCAATCAAAGCACCGACAGTGTCAGCCAGGCCAGTTACATTTACGATTTAAAGAAACTCATCGAAAAGTCCCGCAACAATATCAAGCAGGTCAATGCGAAGATCGTTGAGCAAGCCGTGGTCAAGCGCAATCAAAAGCGCGAAGAAAAAGCCCGTGAATATTATGAGCGCGGTTTGCAACTGACCGATGAAGGCAAATTAAACGAGGCCCGTGAATATTTCGAAAAAGCCGTGCGCATCACCGAACATCCAGAAATGACGGGTTATATTAAGGAAAGCGAAAAACGTTTAAAGATCCAGGAAGGTGCGCTCAAGCGTGAAGAGCAGCAACGCCTGCATCAATTAGAGCAGGACGAAAATACCCGTGCCCAGGAAGCGGAGAACACCTATAACGAAGCGGTTTCCTTATATAAGCAAAAGAAATTCCACCCGGCCAAGGATGCCTTCGACCATGTTGAAGAGATCGTGCCCGATTATAAAGCCACCCGCAGTTATTTAAAGATCATCGACCAGGACATTGTCGAAGCTGATGCCCAGGTGCTCAAGGGCCAGAAAGTGGAGATCGAGCGCCAGCAAAAAGAAGCGGAGATCGCCCGTCAAAAAGAAAAAGAAATATGGCGTAAAGAGATCGACCAGAAAGAAAAAGACCGCAAGGACCAGGTGAACAAGCAGGCGGAAAATGTTTATACCGATGCCGTTATCCTTTATAAAGACAAAAAATACACCGAAGCCAAAGCCAAGTTCCAGGAAGTGGAATGGGTCTTGCCGGATTACAAGGCCGTGCGCAATTATCTGAAGCACATCGACAATGACATCGACGAAGAACAAAAGCGTCAGGCCATTGAGCAGCAGAAACTATTGGATAAGCAGCGTTGGGAAGAAGAAGTGGCAA
>CAZBJT010000196.1:0-3863 GCA_964492215.1 uncultured Planctomycetales bacterium
ATTATTGGTCCGGGAGATTAAATTCGGTCTTAATACCAAGACCATCGGTCAGCATATCATTTCTTTAGACACGGTCTCATCAACCATGGATGAAGCTTTTCGCTTAGGCATGGAAGGCTCTCCTGAAGGGACAGTTGTCTGCGCCGAGACCCAAAGCAAAGGCCGAGGCCGGCTGGGCCGGGCGTGGGTGTCGCCTAAAGGCAAAGGCATTTATTTCTCTCTCATTTTACGCCCGCCGCTGCCTCCGTCGCAATTAGCCCAATTGACCTTGATGTGTGCGGTCGCCATGGCCGAAGCGGTTGAAACATCGGCCGGTATTAAAGCGTCGATTAAGTGGCCTAATGATATCCTGATTGATGATCAGAAATTGGCCGGTATATTGACGGAATTACGCGCTGAGGTGGATCAGGTGAAATTTATTGTGGTGGGTGTTGGTATCAATGTGAATAGTGCCGCCCATCAGCTCATTGAGGGGGCCACTTCATTGAAAGTGGCTGCCGGCCAAAATTTTAGCCGGGTGGAAGTTTTTCAGCAAATCCTAAGGTCATTAGAGAAGTGGTATATGGTTTTATTAAATCAAGGACCTGAACCGGTTTTAGAGGAATGGAAAAAACGTTCAGCCACATTAAAGAAACGCGTGCGCATCACCGATCCCACCGGCATTATCGAAGGCCACGCCATTGATTTAGACAGCGACGGGGCATTACTGATCCGCAAAGACAATGGCGTCATCATCAGAAAAACCGCCGGTGATGTGGTTCAATTACGTTAAACATTGTCATTCCCGCGAATGCGGTAATCCAGACACATCCAATACATGAGAACATCTTTCATCACAGATAGTTTGCAACAATTAGCAGATCAGGGCCGGTACCGTTCCTTGCGTGAGGTGAGTTCTTCACAGGGACGGGAAATCGTGCTCAATGGCCAGCGCGTGCTTAATTTCTGTTCCAATAATTATTTGGGTTTGGCCGATGATGAACGTATTAAGCAAGCGGCCATTAAAGCCATTGAGTCGGATGGTTTTGGCAGTGGGGCGTCCCGCCTCGTATGCGGCAATATGTCCGCCCATGAAGCACTCGAGAATGAATTGGCTGCATTAAAGAAAACCGAAAGCTGTCTGGTTTTCTCCAGCGGCTATATGGCTAATACCGGTGTCATTTCAGCCTTGGTTGGCCGCGATGACATTGTCTTTAGCGATAAATTGAATCATGCCTCGATCGTCGACGGTATTATCCTAAGCCGGGCCCAGATGAAACGCTATACTCACTTAGACATGCAATCCTTAGAAGATGGTTTAAAAGCAGCCCCCGCGCATCATAAGAAGCTGATCGTCACCGACAGTGTTTTTAGTATGGATGGGGATGTTGCTCCTTTAAAAGAAATCGTTGGCTTAGCCCGTCGCTATGACGCTATGGTAATGGTTGATGAAGCTCATGGCTTTGGTGTGTTGGGCCCAAATGGTGCGGGGCTGGTTGAAGAACTGGGTTTGACTGATGAGATAGACGTGCATATGGGCACTTTATCTAAGGCGGCTGGTTGTTTCGGGGCCTATGTGTGCGGCACTAAACAATTGCGGGAATACTTAATCAACCACAGCCGCAGCTTCATTTACACCACCGCCATGCCACCCGCACTCGCTCAAGCAGCCCGGGAAGCCATTGCCATCATCAAATCCGAACCCCAACTACGCAAGAATCTCAAGACCAACGTGGAATATCTACGCGCTAGCTTAAAAGAATTGGTAGACGCTACCAATTCTTTGCAGACCCCTATTATTCCAATCATTCTTAAAAGTGATGAAAGGGCCTTGCAGGCTTCCCGTAAATTATTAGAAGCGGGTGTTTTTGTGCAGGCCATTCGTCCGCCGACGGTGCCGCCTAATACGGCGCGTTTACGGGTGACGTTGATGGCTACGCACACCACGGCCGACATTGATCAACTCATTGAAGCGCTTAGGAAAATATAGCATGTCATTCTTAACCACAAACAGAGGACTTAAATGGCATTATGAAACCACCGGTCAAGGTGATGCTATTTTGTTGATCCACGGCTTTGGCGGTTCAAGCCGCTGGTGGCGCCGTCAGCAGGAATTTTTGCAGCGTGATTTTCAAGTCATTACCGTTGATTTACCGGGCCATGGCCAAAGTGATTGGGCGCCGGTGACATTGGTCGACATGGCCATCGACATCCGTCAAATACTTAATACCTTGCACGTATCCCATGTGACGGTCATTGCCTCCTCCTTTGGGGGGCTTGTGGCCTTAGAATTATACCGGTTGATGCCGTCACTTGTGATGCGCATGTCTTTCGTCGGTGTTATCCCTAAATTTGCCCGCGGGCCTAATTACCCGGCCGGCCTTGATATCGACCGCATACGCACCTTAAGTGCACAGTTCGACGGCAATTATGCCTCCATCTTAGAGATATTTTTCCGTTCCCTTTTTACCATGAAGGAGCGCAATAGCGATGCATTTAAGGAGCTGAAGAATTTAAGAAACGATGAACCATTGCCTAAGCGTGAAGCGCTGAAAGCCTTCTTGGATATTTTAGAAAAAGCAGATTTGCGCGACCGCATTGCCTCCGTGATATGCCCGGTGCAATTTATCACGGGCAGCGAGGACTACATTTGTCCCAAAGTCATCATGGAGTGGGTGGAAGAACACGCGTACAATGCCCGATTTGATTTTATCGATCATTGCGGCCATTTGCCTTTTTTAACCGACACCAAAGAATATAACCGCATGCTCGAGGATTTTTTAATCAGTTAATATGTGGACCGCCTTCACCAATAAAATACGCAAAGCCTTCTCGGAATCAGCAGACCAATACGATATCCTGACAAGCTTGCATAAAGAAATCGGCCGCGAGCTGGTCAAGAAGCACGTCAAACATGCCGCCAATGTTATTTTGGATGTTGGCTGCGGCACGGGCTACGTGGCTAATAAGGCCAAATTTTTTTACCCGGAAAGCCGCCTGATTGGGCTTGATATCGCCGAGGGTATGCTGGAGAAAGCCCGCGAATTGCACGAAGGCATTGCGATTGAATGGGTGCACGGTGATGCGGCGCATTTGCCTTTTGATGACAAGAGCATTGATATTATTTTTTCAAATCTAGCGTATCAATGGGTGGAAGATTTGCCGCAAGGGTTTAGGGAAGCCAAGCGTGTGCTAGCGGATAAGGGGCTATTGGCCTTGACCATGTTTGGGGGCCGCACGTGCGAAGAATTATTTATAAGTTTGGAGCACGTCGGTGTTACCGGCATTCGCCGCCTGGCTGACCCCGATCAAGTTAAGGCTGCCCTGCAAACCGCCGGCTTTGTCAACGCACAGGTTGATTATGAGTTGATTAAAATTCAGTTTGAAAATTTGTGGGACCTATTGAAATGGCTTAAAGCCATCGGCGCCAATCAAATCCCCACGGAAGGCTTTATCGGCAAGAACCAACTAAACAAAGCCGCCGAATACTATCGAGCCAATTTTCCTTATCACCAAGGCATTTCTGCCAGCTTCGAGGTGATTTGGGTCAAAGCGCAATAAAAGATGATGTCTACTAAACTTATTTTTATTACAGGAACAGATACCGGTGTGGGCAAGACAGTGGCCACGGCGGTGTTGGCCATGCACTTGCGCCGACAGGGATTTAGCGTCGGTGTAATTAAGCCGGTGCAATGCGCAGGGAATGATGCCGCGTGGCTTAAGAAGATCTTGGATCTACCCCAAGCCTTGAGTACGATCAATCCTATTTATGTCCCTGAGCCTTTGTCCCCGCATTTGGCCCTTAAACGTGCCCATCAGAAATTTGATATCAAAAAGATAAACAAAAGCATCGCTACACTCAAAGCCACGTGCGATGTTATTAT
>CAZBJT010000197.1:0-3839 GCA_964492215.1 uncultured Planctomycetales bacterium
TCATCCATGCCGAGATTTATAAATACGACGACTTAGCCAAATACGGCTCCTATAAAGCGCTTCAAGAAAAGAATTTAGTCACCTTAGAAGGCAAAGAATACGAAATGAAAGACGGCGACGCCGTGCACTTTAGATTTAGTGTGTAACCAATGACCACCAACGAACTCGACAGACAATTTGACGAACTTGCCCAGAGGCTGGCTGGCCTAAGGGGGTATCTTTGACTTGGCTTCCAAAGAAAGGGCCATCGCCGATATACAGGCCCGCATGTCCGAGGAAGGTTTCTGGGACAATCAGGAGCAAAGCAATAAGATCATGCAGGAGCTTAAAGGCTTAAAGAACATCGTCGAGCCCTATGGCGATTGCGTTAAGCGGGTGAATGATGCCAAAGAATTTTTAAGCCTGGCTGGCGATGACCCCGCCATGGCCCAGCAATTATCGGACGAAGCAGAGGCCGTAAAAGCACAAATTGATGCGATAGAATTAGAGGCCATGTTAAGCGGGCCTTTTGATAATAGCACGGCCCTTTTAAGTATTAATGCCGGTGCCGGCGGTACCGAATCTTGTGATTGGGCCAGCATGCTCATGCGCATGTACAGCCGCTACGCCGACATTAAAGGTTATAAATGTGAAATCATCGACGTGCAGCACGGCGATGAAGCGGGTATCAAGAGTACCACCTTGCGTATGGAAGGTGAGAAGGCTTACGGTTATTTGAAAGCGGAAAAATGGGTGCATAGGCTGGTGCGCATTTCGCCGTTTGATTCCAACAAACGCCGGCACACCTCATTTGCATCCGTGGAAGTCATTCCGGAAATCGAAGACGACATTGAAGTGGCCATTGACCCCGGTGAGTTGCGCATTGACGTGTTCCGCGCGTCGGGCCCTGGGGGGCAAAGTGTAAATACGACGGATTCAGCGGTCCGTATCACTCATTTGCCGACGGGTTTAGTTGCCCAGTCGCAAAAAGAGCGTTCACAATTGCAAAATAAGGTGCGGGCGATGAAGGTTTTAAAAGCCCGGCTTTACGAAGTCAAGCAACGCGAGCAGGAAGCCGCGATGAGCAAAGAAGCAGGGGACAAACAAAAAATCGAGTGGGGTTCACAGATCCGTTCGTATGTGCTGCATCCGTACTTGATGGTCAAGGACCATCGCACCGGAGTTGAAACCGGTAATGCCCAGAAAGTGCTCGACGGCGAAATTGAAATGTTCATTGAAGGGTATTTAAAAACCAAACCTGAAGACAGGGATAAACGGTTAAAAAATAAAGGAAACGACGATGTTTGACTTTCTGGTTCGCAATAGTGTGGTGGGTGGGGCGCAACGGTTTATCGACGGGTTAAACCCCAAGGTGCAGGTGCATATCCATCCTGAAGCTCCTTTACCTTCCATTAATCTGGTGAAGAAATTAGCCGGCCGTGCCGCCCAGATCTGTGCGCTGGAAAGTCAGATCAGCGCTTTATCCGACACGCAATTAAAAGCCAAGACCGCAGAATTTAAGGCCAAGATCGCCCAGGCCATCATGCTAAAGAAGACAGAGCATGAGCAAGTTTCTACCCAATACCGCAAAGCCCAAAGCGTGCAGGAACGCGAAGATTTAGTCATTGCCATCAAACGCTTAGAGAAAGATTTACACGAATCCAAACAAAAAGCATTGGATGAGGTTTTAAATGAAGCTTTTGCCGTGGTGCGTGAAGCCGGTAAACGCGTGTGCGGCATGCGCCATTTCGATGTGCAGTTAGTCGGCGGTATGGTCTTGCATTCAGGTGCGATTGCGGAGATGACCACCGGTGAAGGTAAAACATTGGTGGCCACATTGCCGACCTATTTGAATGCATTGACCGGTGATGGCGTGCATGTGGTGACCGTCAACGATTACCTGGCGCACCGTGACCGTAACTGGATGGGGCCGATCTATGAATTCTTAGGCCTCACCGTTGGATGCATCCAGCACGACATGACCCCCACTGAACGCAAAGAAGCTTATAATTGCGACATCACCTACGGGACGAACAATGAATTCGGTTTCGATTATTTGCGCGACAACATGGTTTCCTTCAAAGACGAGATGGTGCAGCGCGGCCATGCGTATGCGGTGGTTGACGAAGTTGACAGTATTTTAGTCGACGAGGCCCGCACCCCATTGATCATCTCTGGTCCTGCTGAAGAAAGCACCGATAAATATTACCGCGCTTTTCAGATTTCCCGTCAGTTAAAAGGGCGCCGGGTCACCGAAGGCCAGGAGATCGACGCCAAACACAAAGGCGAAGACTTAGCCAAAGGGTTTGAGTACCTGGCGGATGAAAAAGCTAAATCAGCTTCTCTCACCGATGAGGGTGAACATAAGGCCGCTGAACTTTTTGGTGTAAAGAATTTGCATGAGATTGACACGGTCGAGTATCGACATCATGTCATCTGTGCCTTGCGGGCCAAGGAATTTTTTGTCCGTGACGTGGATTATGTGGTCAAAGATGGCAAGGTCATCATCGTCGATGAATTCACCGGCCGCATGATGCCGGGCCGCCGCTGGTCGGATGGCTTGCATCAAGCTATTGAAGCTAAAGAAGGCATTAAGATTGAGCGTGAGAACCAGACCCTGGCCACCATCACATTCCAGAATTATTTTCGCATGTACGGCAAGCTGGCCGGCATGACCGGTACGGCTTACACCGAGGCCAATGAGTTTAAACAAATTTATAACCTCGATGTGGTGGTCATTCCAACCAACCGTCCTTTGGTGCGCATCAACAATCCGGATTGCATTTATAAAACAGCCATGGAGAAATACAATGCCGTGGTTGAGGAAATCGCCCAAGCCCATGCCAAGGGTCAGCCGGTCCTCGTCGGTACTATTTCCATCGAGCGCTCTGAATTGATCGCCTCTTTGCTTAAGAAAAAAGGCATACCGCATCAAGTACTCAATGCCAAATACCATGAATTAGAAGCACAGATCATCGCCCAGGCCGGCCGTTATAAAGCAGTCACGATCGCAACCAACATGGCCGGTCGCGGTACGGACATTGTGTTGGGCGGTAATGCCGGGTATTTGGCCAGGGCTTTGGCTGCGGAAAAAGGCCCCAATGCCACCGACGAAGAACGCGATGAATTAATCCAGCGCTTTATTACGCAATTCAAAGACCAGGTTGCCCAAGAAAAACAAATGGTATTGGCGGCGGGTGGTCTGCATGTATTAGGTACGGAGCGTCATGAATCACGGCGCATCGACAATCAGCTGCGCGGCCGTTGCGGCCGTCAGGGTGACCCGGGCTCATCGCGCTTTTATGTGTCTTTGCAAGATGACCTCATGCGTTTGTTTGCTTCCGAAAATATCATGATGGTGATGGACAAGCTCGGCATGAAAGAAGGCGAAGTCATTGAGTCGCGCATGGTGTCCAGCACCTTGGAAGTGGCCCAGAAGAGGGTCGAGAATTATAACTTCGAGATCCGCAAACAATTGCTTGAATACGACAATGTCATGAACAAGCAGCGCGAGGTGATTTACAGCCTGCGCCGCTCCATCCTCGAGGGTGAGAACCTTAAAGACGTGGTGTTAGACGCGGTGCATCAGGCTGCCGAAGAAATTGTCGACACCCACATGGCGGCCCCCGAAGGCGAAACCAATTTCCCCTTATTAGTGGCCGACTTATTGTTAAGATTCAGCCTCGATGTGCATCCCATTGAAGCGGGCTTGCGCGGTTTGAACGCCGCGGAAATGCGCGCCCAGGTGACAGAATTATTAGACCAGGCCTATGAAGCCAAAGAAGCCCAAATGACGCCCGAGATGATGCGCCGCATGGAACGCATGATCCTTTTGCATGTCATCGATACGAAATGGAAAG
>CAZBJT010000198.1:0-3804 GCA_964492215.1 uncultured Planctomycetales bacterium
CTCATCAACCTTCAAGTTTTCTTTAACACAAATGCTCTTTAAATTGGCAATGGTTGTTTCAACAGAGATGCGTTTGAAATCAAAACGCTGGCAGCGGGACAAGATAGTCGCCGGCACTTTATTGGCCTCAGTGGTGGCAAAAATAAATTTCACATGCTCGGGTGGCTCTTCCAATGTTTTTAACAAAGCATTAAAAGCCTCGGAAGTCAGCATGTGGACTTCGTCGACGATATATATCTTATAGCGGCCATAAGACGGTGCAAATTTAACGTTCTCACGTAATGTGCGGATCTCATCAATACCACGGTTAGATGCACCGTCGATTTCGATCACATCAAAGCTATTCCCATTGGCGATTTCCTGGCAGGCAAAACACACACCACAGGGCGTTAATGTCGGCCCTTCCTGGCAATTCAAAGATTTAGCAAGGATACGCGCACAGGAAGTCTTACCGATACCGCGCGGCCCGCAGAATAAAAAGGCATGGGCAATACGGCCGGATTCGATCGTCTTTTTAAAAAGTTCGGTAATGTGGTCTTGGCCGACAACTTCGCCAAATGTTTGCGGCCGGTATTTACGGGCAAGCACTAAATAAGACATATCAGCGTATAGCCTCTTCTAAAGCGGACTTAATATCCGGGTAATGAAATTTATAACCAGTTCTCTGTAAAACACTGGGCACAACATGAGCACCCTCTAACAATAAGGTTTGGCCCATTTCACCAAACAATAAACGAACCGCAAAAGCCGGGACAGGACAAATGACCGGACGTTTGATAATCTGACCCAATATTTTGGTGAATTCAGCGTTTGATACCGGTTGTGATGATACCACATTAACCGGCCCTGATATATTATTTTGAATCAAATGATCAATAACAAAAGGAATTTCACTTAAAGCCACCCAGCTCATCATTTGACGGCCATTGCCCAATATACCGCCTACGCCTAACTGAAACGGCAGCCACATCTTGGCCAATGCCCCGCCATCTTTACTTAATACCACCCCAAAACGCATATGCACAACACGAATGCCGGCATCTTTAGCCGGTTGCGTTTCTTGCTCCCATCGATAACACACACCGGGTAAAAAACCTTGAGCATTAGGGCTCGTTTCATCCAAAACTTGCTGCGGCTCATGATTACCATAAAATCCAACTGCCGATGCTGACAATAATACTTTAGGCTTATGGTTTAACTTAGCCAATGCCTGACATAAAAGCCTTGTACCCTGCACGCGACTATCTAAAATGGATTGTTTATATATCCCATCCCAACGCTCCCCGACATTCGCACCGGCTAAATGAATAATAACATCAAAACCTTCGAGCTTATCTGGATCAATATACCCTAAAGCCGGGTCCCAAACAATCACCGGAGTCTGTAGATCATTGACAGATGAACGACGGGTAATTTGAGTTACTTCATGCCCCTGGGCGAGTAAAAATGACGTTATTTTAGAACCGATCATACCGGTGGAACCGGTAATGGCAATGCGCATACAACTCCTGACTTGGTTTATTAGAATAGACCAAACCGACAGATAAAATCAAGTGATTATTTTACGGGTTACCAACGGTAAAGCTGTTTGCGCACCGGGGTTTCGGGTGCCGAGGGCTTAACAGAAGGTTTATTATAAGGACCCGATGAAGCAGGTCTCGATGGATTACTTTTAGGTCTGGTGGAATCGCCTTTAACTTGGGTGCGCATGGTGAGAGAAATACGTTTGCGCGCAATATCTACTTCCACCACTTTGACTTTGACCTTCTGCTGTACCTTAAGGAATTCCGCCGGGTTTTTGATAAAGGTATCGGACATTTCACTGACATGCACCAAGCCATCCTGATGCACACCAATATCCACAAAAGCCCCGAAGGCTGTCACATTAGTGACAATGCCGTTTAATTCCATGCCGGGGTTTAAGTCTTCTAATTTCTCTACGCCTTCTTTAAATTGCACTGCTTCAAATTTAGCACGCGGGTCACGCCCTGGCTTGGCTAATTCTTGCTTGATGTCCATCAATGTAGGTAAACCGACACTTTCAGTGACATATTTAGAAAGGTCTATACCTTGACGCAATTTTTCATCTTTAACTAAGTCAGCAACGGTCACACCAGCGTCTTTGGCCATGCGTTCAACAATGGGATAACTCTCCGGATGCACAGCTGAGGCATCCAAAGGATTCTTGGCATCACGTATCCTTAAGAAACCGGCAGCTTGCTCAAAAGCTTTAGCCCCCAGTTTCGGGACTTTCTTCAAGGCATCACGGGAGGTAAATGCCCCGTTTTCATTACGATAATCCACAATGGCCTGAGCCAAAGCCGGCCCTAAACCGGAAACATACATCAATAATTGCTTACTGGCTGAATTAGCTTCAACCCCCACCTGATTAACGCAGCTAACCACCACATCATCCAACGTATTTTTTAATTTGGCTTGGTCCACATCATGCTGGTATTGACCGACCCCGATGGATTTAGGATCGATCTTGACCAACTCCGCCAATGGGTCTTGCAAACGGCGGCCGATGGAGACGGAACCACGCACCGTAACATCCTGATCCGGAAATTCTTCCCGGGCCACATCCGAGGCTGAATAAATCGATGCGCCACTCTCATTGACCATCACAACCTGAACATTCGGTAATTTAAGCGAACGTGCAAAACTCTCGGTTTCACGGCTGGCTGTGCCATTACCGATGGCAATGCATTCGATATTAAACAGGCTGCACAATTTTTTGATCGATTGGGCAGCTTGCTCGTGCTGGCCATCGGAATGGGTGATATAAACCACACTGCTGTGCAGCAACTTACCTTGACCGTTCAGACACACCACTTTGCAGCCGGTGCGATAGCCGGGATCAAGCGCCAACACATTTTTCTGACCTAAGGGAGACGTCATCAGCAATTCGCGTAAATTATCCACGAACACTTTGATGGCTTCCTCATCCGCTTTTTGTTTGGTCAATAGTCTGATCTCGGTTTCCATCGACAAAGACAATAAACGCTTAAAACAATCTTCAATCGCCATCACCATTTGGGAGGCACATAAATTGGCTTTATCTTTTTTAATGAACATTTCATTTAAGATTGTCACGGCTTCTTCTTCCGCAACAATCACGCGCAGCATCAGAAATTCTTCCTTTTCACCACGGCGCATGGCCAAGACGCGATGAGAAGGTGCGGTTTGCACAGCCTCCTGCCAATCGTAATAATCTTTAAATTTGATCCCCTCAGCTTCTTTATTCTTGATCACCTTGGAATCAAAAATACCTTTTTCTAAATAAAAAGCGCGCATCTTCGCACGGGCCGGGGCGTCTTCATTGACCCATTCGGCAATAATGTCCCGCGCACCAGCCAAACTTTCGTCGATAGAAGCCACTTTCTTTTCAGCATCCATATATTTAGCAGCTTCAGCCTTTGGATCCAGCCCTGATTGTTGGCTGAAAATGACTTGTGCCAGCGGTTCCAAACCTTTTTCTTTAGCAATGGTGGCCCGGGTGCGGCGTTTGGGCTTGTAGGGCAAATACAAATCTTCCAATACCGTCATGGTTTGAGCGGCATTGATCTTGGCCTTTAATTCATCGGTCAACTTGCCCTGCTTATCAATCGACTCAAGCACCGTCGCACGACGGGCATCTAATTCAGCTAATTGGATTAAGCGGTCTCGGATAGCAGTAATGGCCACTTCATCCAAAGACCCTGTCACCTCTTTGCGGTAACGGGCAATGAACGGCACCGTGCTGCCTTCATCCAGCAGAATGGCGGTGGCAATGACTTGTTTCTCACGGAGATTTAATTCTTG
>CAZBJT010000199.1:0-3785 GCA_964492215.1 uncultured Planctomycetales bacterium
CGCAAGGAAGAGGGAAAGCATTGGAACACGGAGAGGGATTACCGTTTGTCGAATGCGATTTTTTATACGGTTTGTGATTCTATACAGGATATGCGTCGGCATGACCCTGAATGGCTTGGGCTTTTGGAAGAAATAGCTGCAGCTAAATACGACCCGCGCACAACCCGGCCGGTTGGTGCAACTCAAAAGGCGCTCGCAGAAAAATACCGCATACAAAGCCGGCGCATGATGCTTAAAGAAATTATGCGATTTTTAAGCGTGCGTTTCAGTGCGGATGGTACGGAAGATATGTTATCAGACCGTGACATGTTTGATAATACCGTACGGGCCGTGTTTGGCGTGACGGATTTGCCTGCAGCAGACATTGATTTTCCACTGCCGCCTGCCGGGACTAAATTGCCGCATCAGGTGACATTGACCCCACCGGTGGTGGAGGCTTTATCAGCCATGTACGAGGCTGAGTCCATGGGGCGTGAGACATTAGGGCGAAGTGTGATCCTCGAGGGGAAGAGCGGTTCGGTCAAGACCACGGCAGCGGCGTATTATGCAGAGTTGACGGGACGCAAGATATATAAATATCAAAGCCATGGGGGAAGTCAAACCTCTGATTTTACTCAGGAAGTATACCGCGATGCCAATGGTGATATTGCAGTTGAGGATAAGGAATTTTATAAACTGCTTAAAGAAAAAGGTAATGCGGTGATCATCATTGATGAAGCCGACGTAGCGCCCCATATCCTGTGGCTGCTTGAAGCACTGGTGAGGGGTGAGGATTGGATTTATCCATCCATCCCAGGGGTAGCGCCGTTCAGGATTAAGGAAGGGATATTTCTGGTCTTTACCAAAAACTTTGCCCATTACGAAAACCGGTTTAGTATTCCCCGGCGTATTGAAGACCGTATGGTCACCGTGCGTGTGCGCAATGCGCTTAAAGAGGAAAAGGCTGATATTGTTGAAGGGTTTATGGGTATTACCGGTGATGAGCCGGAATCAGTAGCCCCAAAAGCTAAGTCAGCATCGGTGGAGGCCGTCGCGGCCAATCGTATTGCGCGTGAGCAGATCCGTAAGCCTGCTGAGGGGATTAAAACCAAATTGAGTAAAGATGAGGGGGATTTCTTTGATGAGAATGATGAGTTGCCACCCGTTGATAGTGCGCTTGATCAAGCTCCCTCTCATGGGGTATTTTCGCCTGAACTTTTCCCCCATACCCGTGATACCGCTTACAATTCTTTTAATGAAACAACACAAAAATTCGAAATTGCATCTAATGACATGCAGCCGGTGGCTATTTTACCTGCGGTGCGCGGCCTTCGGAAAACTCACGATATTTTCACAGGTCGTCTTGGGATGACCCTAGATCAAGATTGGCACGCGCTTTCAGCAGCAGGTGCCGGCATGATGCTCTTGGAGATCAAGGCGGTTGATCCTAATGGTCAGGAACTTGATATACCGCTTGAGGTGGAAAAGGATGCGGCGGATAATTTTTATGTGCGGGCCCAAGGAGGCTTGCGTGTTCCCCGGGAGGTTCAGATTCTTTATCGGGTGGCTGTTCAAGCGCAGTATTTTGGTCGGCCCATTAAGTCAGGCATTGAGTTTCATTATAATGCCAATATCCCTGACGACGTCCGTTGGGCCATGCCCATTATCGGCCTGCCTGCGGCTGGTGCAGAAAATGATTTTCGTGATGTGTTGGATAAAACAGTGGCGTTTTTTAGAAACTTTAAGTTAGAAGAGCAAGGGGAATCAACTGAGCAGTACAGATTTTTAATAGAAAAACAAAGTGGAAAATGCGATCAGCGGGCGTGGCCATTTGTGCGCACACTTATGGGTATTGGCATGGAGGCACGTTATATTGTTTCTGATTCTAACCATCATGCGTATGCCGAAGTCAATGTGCCTGGTATAGGATGGATGCGGGTTGATTTAGGTGGCGGCGGCGATCCGATGCGCATGAATTTAGCCCCGCTGGCCCGTGACAAACATAACCCGCGTTATGGAGACAATTTACCGACACCGGAGAATTATCAGAAAGATGGAGAACGTCATTCCAAACGCACGAAAGAGGCCATGGAACGTCAGGGATTAAAGCCGCAAACAGAATCACGCAGCGGTGGTAAATCTTCTGGGGAAAGTGAAAGTGCAGGTGAACAAGCTGTTTCCGGTTCATTTGACCGTGAGGCAGAAAAGAAGCGTATTGAAGAGTCTCTTAAAAAGCTTGATCAGGCAATTGCTGAAGCGCGCGAGATCAATGAAGAAGTTTCTTCTGATATACAATCCGGTGTTAGTGAAACCGAATTTGTTTTTGCCCGTATGCGTGAGGCTATTCGTTCAGGTATGCGTATTGTGACTATTTTTAAGAAAAGCGGGTTTAAAATTGATCCGGTCAGGTTATTCCTTAATAGCATGAAACCCTTTGTTAAGAAAAAGCAAATATCCCGTATGAAAACAACATTACAGTCCGTGCTTTTTGATTTTAGCGGCAGCATCCGTGAGGCTGGTTTGCATAAACCAATGGCTTTTGCTGTGGCTGCGATTGCCACAAATTTTTGGAAATTGCATCAGGAGGCGGATCATTTCTTCAATTATGACATTGCCCATTTTACCGATGAAGGGCCTGTGAATGTTTTTCCTTTGGGGGTCAATATGTCGCAAGATGAAATAAGCTCTGCTATCACTACAATGACCCAAGAGGAAGTTTTAGGCCATGGTGGAACAAATATTCTTTTGGCCATGGAGCAAAAGTTAGAAGAATTGAAGGCTTCCCCGCAATTGAAAATGGCCCAAGTCCGTTCCCTCACGCTGTTCACGGATGGGGCGGATGAGAATACCATTCAAAAATCAGGTGACACATATATCTTAACACCTGAAATGATCAAGGTGCTTGAAGATTACCGTACTGCCAATATAGATGTGATTGTCATCGGTATTGGGGAAGCGTCCCATCAGGTTGTGGCATTTAATGGACCTGGCCAGCATTTTGTACGCATCTCAGAGGAAAATCCACAGCAGATTGCTTTGGCCATTGCACGGGTAGCAGAACTTAAAGGAAAGGGCGAAGGTGTGCTTGACGATGGTGATATTACGGGCATGGTCGTTGATGCTGCCATGAGCGCCACGGCGAACAAACCCGTTAGCGCCATTCTTGCCAGCCGAAGCCAGTCCCAGGGTTTCGTGCATCCTAAGACCCGGCCGCCAGGCGGTATCGATTTTAAACTCAATCGTTTGCCTCTTGAGGTGATCGGGGACTCTGATGAATTTGATTTCAATACAGATAATGCCATGCCAGCCTTTGGGAATATCTCCGGCCTAACTCCAACCGTAATCCAAGAATACACCACCACCTTCCAAGACTTTGTAAAATAAATGGTGACTGTCCTAATTTATTTGATATATTGAATTCAACTAAATAGGAGATTTTTATGTTAAAAGTCAATCGCCGCATTAAAGATATCGTCGGATCAACAACGCTTGCTATCACGGCCCGTGCCAAGGAATTGGCAGCCCAAGGTCATGATGTGGTCAATTTTGGGGCAGGGGAGCCTGACTTTGATACCCCTGATTTTATTAAAGAAGCGGGTATCAAGGCCATCACCAGCGGCTTTACTAAATATACGCCATCTATCGGTACTCAGGATTTACGTGAAGCCATTGCCGCTAAGTTCCTCAAAGACAATCAACTGGCCTATAAGCCCAATCAAATCGTGGTTTCCTGCGGGGCCAAACATTCTTTATTTAATATCATCCAGGTCTTGGTCGACGACGGGGATGAAGTGATTTTTCAGGCA
>CAZBJT010000200.1:0-3768 GCA_964492215.1 uncultured Planctomycetales bacterium
AAGGAAGAGACCATCGAGGTCGTCGTGGTCTTGCCATGCGCACCGGCGACCGTGACGCCGATTTGTTCATTGACCAATTGCGCCAATAATTCGGCACGCTTAAGCACGGGGATGTGCCTGCTTACCGACTCAATCAATTCAGGATTGTTCACCCGTATCGCCGAGGAATACACCACATAATCGGGCTTTTGCACATTGCTGGCATGATGACTGATCATGATCTCTGCCCCGTTTTTCTTTAATTGGGACGTCAATTCATTTTCTTTCAAATCGGAACCGCTCACCTTATGGCCCTTGGCTAATAATAAAGCGGCCAATGTCCCCATACCGATACCGCCGATACCGATCAAATGATAATGTTTGCTGATACGCATGGCTTACTTTTGCTCCTCCAAATATTGCAACCACATTTTATTTAAAACATTCAAATCTTTAATGCGCACATACACCTGACTTAAGGCAGTCAAAAACGGCGTATTTTCTTTGAGCACATGGCACAAGCGGTAAAAACGCTGCTCGCCTAATTCACTGATCAGGTAATACACAATGCTGGCTGACTCGGCGTAATACAGCTCCACCGTTTCCTGCGGCGTGTCATTATATAATTGCATATCCGTCAATGTTGATAAAGGAATAAATTGACCTTTTTGCTGGGCGTCTTTGATGGTCTTATTGACCCCCAAACGCTTGGCCTTCTCCTGATACATGGCCACACCCTCTTCAAACCATAAAGGCACATTGACCTCATAGCCGATGATCTCCCGGAAAATGATATGGCCCATTTCGTGCGGAAGGATGGAATCAAAGAAACCCTGCACCGCCGGGAAAGTCACAATGGTTTTAGTCTGTGCTAAGGCTGCCCCATGTGACCAGACAGCCTGGCCGGAATGGAGTTTATAATCGTCCTCATCATGGTAAATATAAATGGACGCACGTTTGGCCCAAGTCCAGCCCTGATAACGGGTCACACCTAAATTGGCGGTGACCGCCGTATATTCTTCCTCGGCGGAATCCATGACCGTCTGCACAAAATCCTGGGGCACATCCCGGTAATAAATAATAAAATGCGTACCCTTGGTTTCATCCCATTCTTTTTTGGCTGCCCAGGTTGGGGTGGTCAAAAACAGCACGAGAAAACAACAAAGGATTCGTTTCATAAGGCCTCCACGGCTAAGGCTAATTGTAAGGCCGCATCATCACGGAATTGATCTTGATTGGCCTGGCGTGCGGCTTCACGCGAGGCAAAACGCGGCTGTATCGCTTCAAGCGCTTCTTTTAAAGAAGCGACACTTAACTGTCCCTGTTCAATCATGACAGCCGTGCCGCAATCAACCAAAACATCGGCATTATATTTCTGATGATTACCCGCAAAAGGATATGGCACTAATACCGACGGAATACCCAACACACCCAATTCACTGATGGTGGCTGCCCCTGCCCGCGAGACCATCATATCCGCCAAGGCATAAACCTCGTCCATGGGGCTTAAAAATTCATAGGCCATGGCCGGTAAACCGGCAGCTTTGTATTTAGCTGCATACAATGAATAATCGCTCTTACCTGTCATGTGAATGGCTTGCAGGCCTAATGACTCACCATGCAGGCGTATGAATTCAAAGAACACTTCATTTAATTTATGGCTCCCCTGGCTGCCGCCTAATAAAACGATCACCCGACGGCCTTGTGCTATTTGCCATTTCTCCCTTAAGACCTCAGGGCTTTTCCCTGAGACCTCACAATGGCACGGGCAACCGGTCCATACGGTTTGACGCGATGAAAAATAAGATGCGCTGCTTTTAAAGGTAAGTGCCACCGCCGTGACTAAGCGGGCCATCAGGCGATTGGCTTTGCCGGGGACGGCATTTTGTTCGTGGATCATCGACGGGTAACCGGATAAGGCGGCGGCTGCGATCACCGCAAAAGAGCCATAACCGCCAAAGCCGATCACTTTATCCGGCTTTATCCGATGGATCAGCCGCTGAGCTGTGATCATGGCCTTGAGCATGACCCACATAAAACGTAATGCCTTAAGAGGATTAAAACCGCCCAAACCTTGGGCAGGAATGACAATGACTTCAAAACCCGCATCTTTAATTTTGGTTTGCGCCATGGCCAAGGCACCGGCAAAAATCACTTCATGGCCGCGTGCTTTTAACTGCTTCGCGGCCTGCACCGCCGGAAAAATATGTCCGCCGCTGCCGCCGGTCGCCACCAAGATTTTCATCTTAAGCATCCTGTGTTTTGGCAATATTTAATAAGATCGCGATGGCCACCAAATGAAAGATCAATGCCGAACCGCCATAGCTGATAAAAGGAAGCGGCAAGCCTTTAGTCGGGAAGGCCCCGATGCTTACCCCCACATTGACCATGGCCTGCAAGCCCAGCATCATGACAATACCAATACTCAAGAAATAACCAAAGGCATTATTAGTTTGGCGCACGATGCGTGTTCCCTGCCAGATAAAGAGGCAGAATAAAAGCACGACGGAGAAAGTCCCGATTAATCCCAATTCCTCACCGATAATAGACAAAATAAAATCCGTATGGGCCGCCGGTAAATAAAACAATTTTTGCTGGCCATGGCCTAGACCTACCCCGAATACACCGCCGGAGCCTAAAGCAATTTGTGACTGGGTCAATTGAAAACCAATACCCTGACTGTCCTGCCAGGGATCCAAAAAGGCAATGATGCGGTTCATGCGGTACGGTTCTTTAATGACAAGATACGTTACGGCAGCCACCCCGCTTAAAACGACCAACGCCATATGACGCAGGCGGGCCCCAGCCAATAAAAGCATCGTTAATACCACCACAGCTGTTTCAACCGTAGTACCCAAATCAGGTTGTTTCACCGTCAGTATACACACAATCCCCATCACCATGATAGGCGGCAGGAACCCATAACGAAAACTTTTAATCACCTGCTGCTTGCGGGCCAGGAAATCCGCGGTATAAATGATCACGGCCAATTTGGCCAGCTCAGAGGGCTGAAAATGGAATACACCGATCTTAAACCAGCGACGGGCCCCATAACTTTCCTTACCGATGTGCGGGATCAAGACCAAAGCCAGTAAGACAACACTCACAGCTAATAAAAGACGGGCATGCGGCTGCATTTGACGGTAATCAATGGTCAGTACGGCATAAGAGGCAATCAAACCCATGCCTAAGAATAATAAATGGCGCTTTAAATAATACAAGCTGTCATGAAAAGTCTGCATGGCATTGACACAACTGGCACTGTAGATCATCACAATGCCGATGCAAATCAAAGCGATCACGGTTGCAGTTAAAGATGTCCTTAGTTCACGCATATTAGATAAGCCTCTGCACTATTTCTTTAAATGTACGGCCACGGTGTTCATAATCGGTGAACATGTCAAAGCTGGCACACATGGGAGACAACATCACACAATCCCCCGGGGCCGCTGCACGCTGGGCCGCTTTCAGCGCTTCTTCAAATGATGTAAATGTATCGACAGCAACCACATCACCGAAGGTATCTTTCATAATATCACGCGCCTGACCGATAGCGATCATGCGTTTGACCTTTTTCGCCACCAATGGTTTGAGCGGTGAATAATCCAAATGTTTATCCAATCCCCCGCAGATCATAACCAGAGGCTTAGCCGCACGCTCCAAAGCCCAGCGCCCGGCTTCGACCGTGGTTGACTTAGAATCATTGACATACTCAACCCCGTGCAAGGCCCGCACAAACTCCAGGCGATGCTCCACCCCTTTAAAAGAAATAAAAACGGCACGGGCAGT
>CAZBJT010000201.1:0-3759 GCA_964492215.1 uncultured Planctomycetales bacterium
TATTGATTCAACGAAGGGTTATTTAAATTGAAATGGTCATTGAGAAAATTCAGTAATTTACCTTCCCGGGGCCTTTTTTTGCCGGCGGCCTTAAGGGAATCCACATCAACCCCCTCTAAAAGTTCAACGACTTCATGCTGCCCTGAGGCGGTGACTTTAGTGTGGACCAAACTGCTTGCACTTAGAATATTTTTATTGACCCGCGAGGTGAGCATAGTGATGCCTTCGCTCGGAAACTCAGGAACGGGCCCAAAATAAGCATCACGGGTATAAACCAGAATGTTTCCTGATTTGTGCTCGGCGGATTTGGGCAGCGATCCCTTCCTGGCTGCCCTGTACCCATTAATGACGCCCCAGTCGAGCAATGAACGTTGGATGCTGTCATCCTTGGACGCATCGGTGCCATGAAAAACAAACATCACGCGGGATTTATCCCATGACTTTAAATTGGGATACTGTTTTCTATAGGCTGATGTTTCAAAATCTTTTTTGACCCTTTGTAAAACATCCAGGTAGGCATTACCGCTGCCTTGATACTTGGATGTCATGACGACGGCGGGTATGTCTCTCCTGATTAAAGTCCCGCGTTTGCTTTCTAAATATTGCTCTATATTCTTAGAATTCTCGGGCTGCTGGGAAACAACGACGATCATGTCGACATTAGGCTCATTGGCCAAGTTTAATTCCCGGCGTAATTGATCAGCACCTTCCTGCCTGGCTAAAGCCACTATATCAGCATCATGGTCTTTATTGGCCGCCTGTCTCGTTCCAGAGGGATTCAATAAACCTTCTATGCCATTTTTTAATTTATTGACCAGGAAATCCATCTCATTATTCCATCTCATACTTAAGATATCCGAGTGAGGATGCCAATAAGCCCAAAGCGAAATGCCCAAAATAACCAACCCCACCAATGACAGACCGCCCAAATTCATACCCGGAATGCCAAATAAAATACCCAATATTGTTATTCCCGTTACAGCAAGACCTAACAAAGATAATGACCGGCTATAAAAACTACGCATCCGGAATTTAATGCGGTCATCCCGTGATATGGGATCATAAGCGGTCCGGCCCCTGTCCGTCACGATCTTTAACAAACGTGAACTGTTACTGATGATGTCCGGTGTATTTTCATAAAGCCCGTCGATCAATAAATTACCCTCTTTGAGCAATAAAGGCAGTTCCTTTTTAAGGTCTTTCTCCGACTTTTTCCACAGGTATTGATATAATAAAATCGTCCGTATCAAAGGATATAAACCGCTCTTTTCCGTCCAGTTCTTGTTAGGGAACTTATAACTCATGACCTTTTCGATATTACCCCGGTAAGAAAGGATACGCGAAAACCGGGATGAATAATTAATATGATCCACCAACACATCGATATCATCTTCCAGTTTCAAGCGCTGCGTGCTGGTCCAATCTTTGGTCTGCAAACGTTTCTTTAAAATAGAAAGCGTATTAATGGACAACATATTGAAATAGGAAAACGTCTTTTGATAAATGTCGTTTTTGGGAGGCTCCCGTCCTTCATTCCACATTAAGTTAGGTGTATAAGGCATGTCATTCAACACTTCCTCGGCGTGATTAAGGATGGTGTTAAAATCATTTAAGATAGTTTCGGCCGGCAATTTCTCCTGCTGGTTCCATTTGGTGATTAAGGCATGCCAATTCTTTAAAAGGTCTTCCGTTGAATTATAGACCCTCTCCGGAGGAGGCACGGTGATCTCTTTACTATCCTTATTTCCTTCATCATCTATATTTTCTTCGCCGTCGAGCAATTTGTTGTATAACTCTTTCATTAAATCCTCTTCGCTGGCCTGACGCCTCCAGATCCCATAGCTCAATTTCTTGATAAAAATGCCTGCAGGTATCAATGCGAGCGCGCCGAAAAAGATGGTCAACAGGGCCGGAAATTTCGGGATGCTTTGGTTATTATTCCTGATATCACGGGCTACCGTGTCCCTAATGGATATCATTTTCTTTAGCATCGACTTAACCTTGGGATCCTTGACCGTATGCATGCGGTCATTAATATAAGCATTCACTTTTATGGGATCCATTTCCTGATTAAGCATGCGCTGTATATTCAATATTTCCTGACGCTCTGATGGGCTTTGCAGCATCCATCCCGCCCAGAATACCGGCTTATAGTGCATTTTTTCTTCCAAGACTTTCAAGGAGACCTTTGTCGCAGCCACATTGATCTGTGCATCCTTGATATTTCCGTCTTCCAGGGAATTCAATTCTAAATTAGAATAAGTCGCCAAACGTAAATTCATCGTCCATGCTTCTTTGGTATTCTTAAACATTTTTTCCAGAGCTGAGCGCAAAATATAATTATCAGCAGCATCTTTGGCAGCCGCCACATCCGCCTTAAGCACATCCTGCCAGGGGCGCGATTCAATTAATTTGGTGAGTTCTCTATCTCCCGTGTCTAAATAAGCTTTTAGAATCAAAAGCCGTCCTTGAGCGTCTGTCATTAAACGGTCTAGGATAATGGCACGCAAAGGGGTTTTTAATTCAAGCATCCTGGCTAATTCCGTCAGATGAGATGATTTGGCAATATATTCTTTTTGACCATCCAGACCCAGATTCTTAAAATAATCCAATTCATGGTGTTGAAAATGCACGTTGGGTAAATCATAGAGGGGTGCATCTAAAACCGTTTGGGTATTAAATGAAAGCAGGTCTTTAGCCGCCTCTTGAGACGCCGCATACAATTTAGGATGAATATAATGCTGCATGTCCTGCCAATGCGGGGAGGTATTTAAGAAGCGCTGATTTTCCTGCGCATTTATTTGTATCTTAACCAACGTGATAATGTCGTGATTCATGGCCAGCTTACCTAATTCTTTAAAACTGCCCAGGCGAAATACCTCATCAATGCTCCCTAAAGCTTCTTTACGCAAAAGTGCATCATAAATAGATCCGGCCAGGTTTCTGATTTTAGCGAGATCTGCGTGGCCATTATGTTGATCAATGTAGGCATTCAGATTTTTATATAGACCGGCCAAGTCGTCGGCAGTCCAATAATCACTTTGGAGGAAACGCATTTTTGCAATCGAATCATCCAATTCTCCGGCCAAGAACGTCAAAAACACCTTATCTGCTGTTTCAGGAGATAGGTGCGGGTATATGGACGACTTTTCCATAAAATCGGACCGGACTAATTTTTGAAGGACTTGAGGATTCAGGGTAAAAATATCACTCAATGATTGAAAACTTAAATCCGCAACTCCCCTGTTGTTATCGGCCATGGCTTCATGGATGATTTCGACAAAGAAACGCACATCATGATCCTCCCTTTGCCCCATGAATTTTAAAAGCCCCCCAACCACGTCCTGGTGGGGTGAATGCAAAACGATATCTTTTAACACCGGAAAAAATGCCTTATCGTTCTGATATTCATCCAGGAAATGATGCAGGGCATCCGTACGCACAAAAATATTAGGATCCTCGACCAAGATCTGCTTTACATTCCCCAGCGGCCCTATACTTGAACCCGGCAGGCCATGCATTAATGCCCAGGCACCGGACATATCACCGGTTATTTGATAATTCACCATTCCCGCTGCCAACAGGTGATCCTGAGGTTCGGCCGGCCTTTGATCTACTGACGGTAATGCTGGCAAATCATCCACCGCATATCCTCCAACTGAATTGGCCACGGCTGTTTGGAAATTCTTGACTATGGACGGTCGCGTGGGTTGAGGCATGGCTTTTTCCGGCCCTAAAATCCCCATTTTTCTTAAAACC
>CAZBJT010000202.1:0-3748 GCA_964492215.1 uncultured Planctomycetales bacterium
TTTCTGCCGATTTCACGCGTAGTCAAACGCAGCGACGGCACCTATGCGTTGGATTATAATGACCCTGATTCCATCGGTTACATCGCATCCTTCTATGGCAATTTCGGTATTTTATTACGCGCCTATGCCTACATGATGATGTTAGGTAAGGAAGGCCTGAAAGCCACCACCGACCATGCGGTATTGAACGCCAATTACATCATGCGCAAGTTGCAGCCATATTACAAATTGTGTTTCGACCGTTTGTGCATGCACGAAGCTGTATTCTCCGCCGTATGGCAAGCCAGTCGTGGCGTGCATGCCACTGATATCGCCAAGTTTTTAATCGATAATCAAATCCATCCGCCCACGGTGTATTTCCCCATCAGTGTCTCGGAAGCCATTATGATTGAGCCCACAGAAACTGAGTCTAAGCAGACGATGGATAATTTCATCGCCAAAATGATCGAGGCTGATCAAATGTCCAAGACCACCCCGGACGTATTTAAAGATTTCCCCAAAACCATGCCTATTTCACGTCCAGATGAAGTCAAAGCGGCGCGTGATGTTAAAACCAGTTTCTTTTTAAATTCCACCTCGGATGCAGCTTAAAGACATTTCTTTTAATACCCCGCAGGAAAATCTAGCCTTCGATGATGTGCTTTTGCATTTAGCCGATAAGCAGCAAGCTGGCGAATTCCTGCGTTTTTGGGAATCCCCCAGCATTTTTATTGTCTTAGGCCGCATCGGCAAAGAACAAGAGGATGTAAACCTTGAGCTTGCGCAAGCAGAGGGGGTCCCGGTTTTGCACCGTTCTTCCGGCGGAGGCACGGTGGTGCAGGGCCCCGGGTGTTTGAACTATAGTTTTATCCTTTCCAAACAAAACCACCCTGTTTTAAATGATTTACGCCGCTCCTATGAGTGGATCAGTGAAAAAGTGACGGAAACATTAGGCAGCTTAGGGGTAAAAGCGTATTTTCGCCCTATTTCAGACCTCGCCACAGACCCTGGTGAGAAAAAATTCTCCGGTAATGCCCAGAAACGCGGCAAAAATCATATTTTGCATCACGGCACCATCCTTTACTCCTTTGATTTGAACCTGATCAATCGCTATTTAAAAATGCCCAAAGACATACCGGAGTACCGTAAGGGCAGGCCCCATGCGGATTTTGTCACTAACATACCAATTAATCCGCAGGCTTTTAAAGCCGCTTTAGCTAAACGTTTTAGCCTGTCTTTTCCCGCCCAACCATTGACCGCACAAGAGCTTTCATCCCTGAAAAATATTTAGAAATCCACGTGATTATTTATATATTTTTGTTAATATATACGCATGTTAAAAAAATCTGCGTTCTCTTTTGTGTTTTTCCTGCTTTTTTCTTGTTATGCCCAAGCCGGGGCCAAAGTTCCTATAGCTGCTATGAATGAGAAAAATAAAGACTATCAAGAATATGTTTCTTTCTTTAAGAAAGTCTTTAAAACAGTTCAAGATAACTATTATCAAAAGCCCGATCAAAAATCTTTTGATCAATTCATTAAGAAATTCAATGCCGTCATTTATCCGCAGCTTAAAGGTGAGGGCAAGAGCAATGATTATGTGCGTTGGCGCAGTTCCTGGTTCTTGGTTGATTCTTTAAAGACCAAGGATGACAGGTTCTCTCAGTTTTATCCGCCTAAGCCGGCCGTGAAGTTTCAAAAAGAAGCCTTGGGTCAGCTGATTGATTTGGGTCTGGAAGGTAAAAAGGTCGATGCCGGGTTTCTCATCACCCGCATTGAGCCGCGTTCCGATTCTTATGTCAAAGGTATGCGCCAGGATGACATCCTTTTGTTTATTGATGGGGTGGATGTGAAGAACTTAACGCAGGAACAGACCGAGGCTAAGCTTAACCCGCTTATTAATACCAAAGTGAAGTTGCTTTATTTGGGCCATGAGGACAGGCTGCAAAAGACCGTTGAAGTTTTAAGCCAGGAATATTTTAAACAGACGGTATTTTTGCATGAGGTGCAGGTGCCTGGTGTGTTTTGCCTGGAAATCCCCAAATTCAACCGTACGACCGGTGAAGATCTTTTTCGTTTCCTACAATTGGTGGAAAAACAAAATCCCCGCGGTCTGGTGCTGGACTTGCGCGGCAATCCCGGCGGCCCCCCCTTGGCTGCCCGTGAAATCTCCGCATTCTTTTTAAAAGGCGGCGATGATTTTGCCTATTTTCAACGCCGCAATCCGCCGGATAAATTAGATTTGGATGTGCCGGTGGTTGATGACCAGTACCAGTATAAGGGGCCTATTGTTATTTTAGTCGATCAAGACAGCGGGAGTGCCACCGAGCTTTTTACCGGCATCATGCAATTCCGCGGCCGGGCTGCAGTGATGGGTACCAATACCGCCGGTCAGGTTTTGTTGAAAAGCATGTTTCCGTTAGATGATGGTTCCATGGTGGCTTTGGTCACGGCCCGCGGGTATTACCCGGATGGGACAAAATTCAGTTTTGACGGTATCACGCCGGACAAGATCATCAATGGTGCGCCCAAAGACGGGCTGATCAATTTAGCCGCAGCCTATATTTTAATGAACGATAAGAAAAAATAATGGGTTGGCTTACTTTCTTTATCTTAGTTATTGTGCAAACAGCCATTGCGGTGATTGTGGTGTTTGTATTGAAAAAATTATTGGATAAAGAATTGATTGAATCAGCGCTGGAAAAATTTACCTCACTCAAAAGTTCTGAAGATATAACACGCCTTGAGGTGCGTTATGCCTCACCGCTTAATCCGATGGTGCAACAACGTTTGAAATCATTGGCCCAACGCAAATTCACCAAAGTCAACATAAGCTGGCAGGAAGATAAGTCCCTTAAAGGTGGTGTGGTGATTATGGTGGGGGATGAGATCTTTGATTTTAGCATTACCAACCGTTTGCAGCATTTTTGGTCATGACCCTTCCATCATTAAAAATCCTGGTGATTGTCCCTGCCTTTAATGAAGGCGGCAATATCAACCGTACCGTGAAGGAAATTTTAAATTCAGGCGTACTTGTTGATGTGCTGGTCATTGATGATGGGTCAAAAGATAATACCGCGCAGCAAGCCCAATTAGCCGGCGGGAGGGTCGTGCCCTTGCCGTTTAATTTAGGCATTGGCGGCGCCGTGCAAACCGGTTTCAAATATGCGCGGGCGCACGGTTACGCTATTGCCGTGCAAATTGATGGTGACGGGCAGCATGATGCCGCTTACTTGAAGGATGTGCTCAAGCCCATCATCGACGGTCAGGCAGACATGGTCATCGGCAGCCGTTTTGCTGTGGCTAATGCCGGTTTTCAATCCTCATTCAGCCGCAGGCTTGGTATACGTTTTTTTGTGTACTTGATCAATGTGTTGACCGGCATGCGCATCAGCGACCCTACATCCGGTTTTCGTGCCTACAATCAAAAGCTCATCGCTTTATTTGCCGAATATTACCCCTTGGATTTTCCTGAACCCGAAGCGATCGTGGTGGCCCAGCAGGCAGAGGCGCGCATCATGGAAGTGCCGGTTGTGATGCGGGCCCGTGAGGCGGGTAACAGTTCTATCCGTTATTTGAAAAGTTTGTATTACATGGTCAAGGTAACGCTGGCGATCCTGTTGCATATGATCCGTCAGCGCGGGAGGGCTTCATGAACATTCACGTGCTCGCCATTTTGCTGTCAGTTGTTATTTTTTTATTTGTGCTGGATCTGGTGCGCCGTCGCAAGATGACATTCAAATATGCCATGGCGTGGTTATTGGTCTCGGGT
>CAZBJT010000203.1:0-3744 GCA_964492215.1 uncultured Planctomycetales bacterium
AAAAGTGCTGGGGGAGGGAATCGAACCCTCACCGCCGTGAAGCGACTGGTTTTTGAGACCAGCGCGTATACCAGTTCCGCCACCCCAGCAAGATGTAAAACGAAGAATAAAAAGTGGAGCCGAGGAGGATCGAACCCCTGACCTCTTGCATGCCATGCAAGCGCTCTACCAAACTGAGCTACGGCCCCAAACTTCTCTAAGATTAAAAAATTAATACAAGGAAAGTTTGGGTGCCTGTGCAAGCTTCCTCAGAAATAAAAGAACAACTACAAGAAAGCTTGCCGGCCCCTTCACCTTCAAAATTTTAGAAAGCCCACTATACCATCGCAAACCCCTTTTGTCAAAAATCTTCCTTAACCGCCGCCTTGCCAACAGAAGTTTTCAATGCTACACTTTTATCATGAATAAAATCATCTTGCCTTTGCTGCTTACCTGTACTTTCTTAAGCGTCACCGCCCATGCCGAACAGGTCATTACCTTAAAAGACGGCTCACAGATCAAAGGTGAATTAATCGGCATCACGGACGGCCTTTACACCATCAAAACACCCATTATCGGCGCGGTACACGTGGCTGCCAGTGATGTGGTCAATATCAGCAATGCAGCCGCCGCACCTGTAGCTTTACCTCAAGCCGCGGCACCGGCAAACGTTATACCCGCAGCCAGTTTACCGTCAGCCCAGCAAATGCAAAATGCCCAAGCCCAGTTAATGGCCAATCCCATGGTCATGCAAGACATGCAGCAATTAGCCCAAGACCCTGAGATCATGCAGATGCTCTCCGACCCTGAATTGGTCAAAGCCGTCACCTCGCACGATGCCAGTGCTGTTGCCAACAACCCCAAGGCCCAGGCCTTAATGAACAACCCCAAGATGCGCGCCCTGATTGAAAAACTACGCGGCAATGGCGCTTTGCCTCAGCAATAAATCAATGTTGGACTTTTAAACGCGGATAGGCAAAATCACAAAAGGGATGCCCTTTTGATAGAAGCGGTTTTGCATGGCAAAAACCGTATTGTTATGCAGCAGTCTATTCCAGAAATTATCTTCAGGGAAAACCAATTTACCGCCGAAGAATATCGCCTGCGGGAAACGCTTTAATATCTCCAAAGAAACTTTCTCCACCTCATTGATCGCATCGGTACCGACACAGGTCACACCTTCGGCATAACAGCCGTTTTGGCGCATATAAAATACGTACCGGTTTACATCTTCCTTGACCTGTGCTTTTAATTTCTCAACCTCATGCACCCCTTTGAAATTCCCTGCATCAATGACACCGACCTGGATAAAAACAAAACTCTGAAATTCTTTGCCGAAATATTTGACCACATTAAACAATGTATGCAGCCCTAAACCGTTAAAACCATTAACTAAAATCACCGCGGTCTTGGCATTAGGATCGGGCTTAAGTTCAGGCAATTCAGATGCATCTTTACCTTGTGGGATGGATACCGCGTGCACCAATGTATTTAAACGATGCAATAATTTGGCGGTTTCCAAATAATGGCGTTTGATATACCCGGCCAAAGCCACCAATGAGGCCGTGATAACCAAAGTCACCCAGCCGCCTTCATGGAATTTCAAAATAACAACGGACACCAAAATAAACGTCGTCAAGATAAGCCCCAGCCCATTGACGCATATTTTCTTCAGCCATTTCTTCACCTGGCCGCGATGATTCCACCAATGCAAAACCATCCCCAGCTGGGACAAACAAAATGTGATAAATACATTAATGGAATAAAGAACGACCAGTAACTTCACCGACCCCTTAGTCAACAGCACGGTAACCAAGGCCGCACCACCCATCAATAAAATACCATTCTGGGTCACCAAGCGGTCGCTTAACATGGAAAATCTGGTCGGGAACCAGCGGTCAATGGCCATATTGGCCAAAACACCGGGGCCGCCCAAGAACCCGGCTTGGGCTGCCACAAAAAGGATCAAGGCTTCGGCAATCAGTGTCACCCAGACAAAAACATCACCCCAAGGTGCCATCCAATTCTGGGTGATATTCTCAAATAACACCGCATTCAATGTCTTACCATCATGATGCTGCACGCCAAAAAGCAGATAAACGATCATTAAACCCATGACGGTAAAAGCCAGGGACAAGGACATGTATTGCATGGTTTTCTTACCCGTAACTACCCGGGGTTCACGTAAAATTGATAAACCATTACTAACAGCCTCAATACCCGTGTACGTACCGGCCCCCATGCTGTAAGCCCGCAGGATAATCAGGATCACCCCCCACAAACCAATTTGTGATTGGGCTGCATGAATGTCCGTCAGGGCTGCACTAGTTACCGTGGGGAAGGACGGCGCATGGATCAATAAACCGTAAACAATGGCAAAGGCATGGGTGAATAAAAATATCATGAATACCGGGATCAACGGCATGACCGATTCTTTCACCCCGCGCATATTCATGATGGTGAGGATCAAGACCATGATCAGCCCGAAAAATAATTTATAGGAAATGAAATCCAACGGCAGGAAACTAAAAACCGCATCAGCACCACTGGCAATAGAGATGGCAATAGTCAGGACATAATCGATGAGCAAGGCACAACCGGAAATCATACCAACTGTAGGAGATAATAATTTACTGGCAACCAAATAACCGCCGCCGCCAGCCGGGAACAATTCAATGATCTGGGAATAGCTCGCGCTGATTAAAAGTACGGTGACACCTGTGGCCAAAGCTACGAATAAACTCAAATAAGGATGCTGGCCCAAAGCTAAATATGCTTCTTCCGGACCGTAACAGGAAGATGACAGCCCATCCGCCCCTAAACCCACCCAGGCAAAAAAGGCGATCAAAGACAAGTGATGGAACACCTGGCTGTCCTGAGGGTCCTTGGCCTTACCGATCAAAAACCGTTTAACTATCTTGAATATAGGCATAAAGGTAATAATAAAAAACCAGAGAGTTATTTATCCCTCTGGCACCAAACAGCATTTGATTTATCTATTAATTATACCTTAAAACCAAGGCTGCACAAATTATTTCGTGCTTCCTTCCTTATGGGCATGCCTTAACTGGCCGCAGGCTGCACCCACATCCCGTCCCCGGGGTGTACGGATGGTGGCATGGATACCGGCATCTTCCAGGCTGTCTCTAAAGAAGGTCATTTCTTTGCCCGAAGGGGTTTTGTGGCCGAACTCTGACACCGGATTATAAGGAATAAGATTCATTTTACAAATGATCCCTTTAAAGGCTTTCTTTAAGGCCTCGACCGCATTGACCGTGCAGGTCACATCTTTAATAAGGATGTATTCAAAGGTGATCTGGCGTTTGGTTTCCCTGGCATATTCCCGGCAGGCCGCAATTAATTCATCAAAGGGGTATTTTTTATTCACCGGCATCAGCACATTGCGGGATGGATTATCAAACCCATGCAAAGAAACGGCCAATTCGATTTGGAGCCCTTGTTTAGCCAATTCTTTGATCTTGGGCACAACACCGACAGTGGAAACAGTGATATGCCTGGCACCGATATTAATGCCCTTAGCGGAATTAATAAGCCGTATGGCTTTCATCAAATTCTCAAAATTATCAAGCGGCTCGCCGGTACCCATAAACACAATGTTGGATAAGGGCCTTTTATGTTTAAGGGCCTCTTCCTTCACATGCAACACCTGAGTGACAATCTCGGCACAGGTGAGGTTCCTTGACCAGCCGCCGATACCGCTGGCACAAAATTTGCAGCCAAACTTACAGCCGGCCTGGGTTGAAA
>CAZBJT010000204.1:0-3731 GCA_964492215.1 uncultured Planctomycetales bacterium
GCGGCACTACCTTTGATAATATCGAAGTCACAACCAATGCCTTCTTTAACACCGGCGGCAGCGGCAATGTAGGCATTGGCTCAACCGTCGCTGATGCATCCCTCGAAATCGTCAAGCAAAGCACCGAACCATATTTAATGTTATCAGCCACAGCCGCGGGTAATGGGGATGTGGTGATGGTTACCAGTTCGGGCAATGTAGGCATTGGCACAGCCATTCCAGGCGGCAAGCTGGATGTGTGGGGCACGACCGGAACGCCCACCGCCGGTGATCTTACGGTGAGCGATAAATTAGTGACTATCGGCAGGACGTCAGCTGCTGGTGGAGATAATACAAATTTCTTGGTCCGTGACAGGGTGGGGACTAGGTATATTTACGCCGACACAACATTGCATACATTGGCATTAGATACTTATAACACGGTATCAGGCCTTGGAAATAATGCATTAAACATCACGACCACCGGCAACATCGGTATCGCCACCTTCACGCCTAACGCGGTGCTCGATATTACCACCACCATCGCGCAGGATTTATTCGTTGTTAATGACAATGGTGCAGGGGACACATCTCCCTTTATTATCAAATCAGATGGGAACGTGGGCATCGGCACCACAACGCCCGGGCGTAGCTTTGTCGTCGTGGGCGGTACGGTGGGTATCGGGACCTGGACGCCGGGGGGGGCGCACCTGCTTGATGCTTATGGCATAGTCGGATTCCCTACAATTGCCGTGGGTGATATACCCAATGCCGGCAATCCATTGGTTTATATGCAGGCAGATGCTGTCAATGGGCTTGGTATATTTGAAACTCGGTCTAATCATCCGCTGGTGCTGGCGGTCAATGATATAGAGAAAGTCCGGGTATTGGCTACGGGTAATGTCGGTATCGCCACTTTTGCCCCCACTGCTTTCCTTGATATCTCCTCGACGGCATCACAAGACCTGTTCCGCGTCAACGATAATGGGGCAGGGGACACCACCCCGTTTGTCATTGAGTCCAACGGCAATGTCGGCATCGGCACGTTCAACCCCAACAAAGCGCTGTTACAGGTAGGTGCCGGTGATCCATCCACCGCCGGTGCCAATGATGTGTACTTCAAAAATAACCTGGAAGTCGGCGGCACCATTTACGGTAATGTCTTTAATGCCGGTACCAATAAAATGAGTACGCTGGAAGTGACCGGCGACACTTTTCTCAATACCGGCGGCAGCGGTAATGTAGGCATCGGCTCAACCGTTGCCGATGCATCCTTAGAGATTGTCAAACAAAGCACCGAACCATATTTAATGTTATCCGCCACAGCCGCGGGTAATGGGGACGTATTGATGGTAAACAGCGCCGGCAATGTCGGTATTGGATCAACCAACCCGGGATTCCCACTTTCTATCAATAGTTCCGGAGGTCTTTATAATTCGGCGATCTATCATCTTGGTATTTTTGCTTCCACTTCTTCTGGTCCTCAGATACTTCTATCGGGTGGTGGTGCCTATGACGGTCGAGAATGGAGTATAGTTTCAGGTGGTTCAGGAAATCCAAACGTAGGTCTTGGTAAATTTGGAATAATTGATAGGACAGCCGGAATTGCGCGTTTCGTGATTGATTCTGCTGGCAATATTGGTATCGGAACGGCTTGGCCGTCAGGCTTGCTTGAAGTCGGCGCGCAGAAATTCAATGTGTTGAGCACCGGCAATGTCGGTATTGGGACAACTACTCCCGCCGGTGCTTTGACGGTAATGAACGGCAATGTAGGCATCGGCACCTGGGCGCCGGATTCTGCATTGTCTATTATGAACGGCAACATTGGTATTGGGACAGCAGCTATTTCCAAAAGTTACATTTTTTCTCCAACGGCAGCAGCGTATTCTTTTATACAGTCAGGCCTTACGACAGGGCAGGCGGCATTCGTGAGTGCAGGTGATATTGGTTCTGGCACAGGTCATTATGGTGAAGTTTTTTATGAAAACTCAGGTGCCGCCAATACGCAGCTTACTTTGATCCCTGACTCCTATAATGTTTATGCAGGCACGGCGGCTACCGGTGGTATTACTCTAATGACCAACACCACAGCCCCGATCAGATTTGCAACTAACGGTACTGCTTTTGCTTCTGAACGCATGCGCATTGATTCGTCGGGTAATGTGGGCATCGGCACCACCGCGCCACGCGCCTTGTTTGATGTCACGGGCACAGTGGGTTCCTTGCCGGTGACGGTTACCGTTAGCGGTAATATAGGTATCGGCACATGGCTGCCGGCACAACGCTTGGTCATTAATGAAGGGGGTTCCATTCCTGTTATCCAGCTAACTAATGGAGCCATCACTCATAATATAGGAAGGGCCTCTAATTTCCTGGGAACGGGTGCTTCGACTGATTTTGCGCTATCAGCCGCCGCTTCAAACAGTCTTCTGCTTGCGATCGGTTCTTCTGAAAAAATGAGGATAGACAGTTCCGGCAATATCGGCATCGGCACGATCACCCCCGGGCAATTGCTGGACATTCAGGGTACGGTCAGGACGACGGGCAACGGGGACATGATCTTGGGCTCCGGTACGTTCAATAACCCGTCAACGTCATCAGATTTGTATGTTACCGGTAACTTAGAAGTAGACGGCAATGTGTATTTGGGAGATACCACGACTGATACATTGACGGTCACAGGTATCACCAGCTATGCCTCCATGGAAGTGACCGCCGATGCATTCTTCAATACCGGCGGCAGCGGCAATGTAGGTATCGGCACAAACGCCGCCGACGCCAGCCTAGAGATCGTCAAACAAGGCACCGAGCCATACTTGATGCTGTCAGCGACCGCTGCAGGTAACGGCAATGTCTTAATGGTTACCAGCGCCGGTAACGTCGGCATCGGTACTATTTTACCTGTAGCGGGATTAGAAGTAAGGACAGGGACATCTCAATCTGCAATTGGTTCGCCGAGTCAAAGGTTTGGTACGACGTCTGGAAGTTCCAGTGCTGTCATTGATATGGGTGTTGTGACTGGCGGACTTCCTTATATCCAATCAACAACTTCTGCGAATGCTACCAATACACAGCTAGCCATGAATCCTTTTGGCGGCAACGTCGGCATCGGCACAGCCCTGCCGTCTTCATTATTAGAAGTCGGCGCGCAGAAATTCAATGTTTTAAGCGGTGGTAACGTTGGTATTGGAACCAACGTACCATCCGCGCCATTACATATTAAAAGTGATGGAACGGCATTATATAATAGTATCGGTGGAACAGTTTTCGTTGCAGAAACTTCTTCAGTTACTGGGCCTAACGTATGGTTAGGAGGCGTTAGTCCTTACGATGGTAGACTTTGGTCTTTCCTTGCATCAGGAAGTGCGAATAGTATTGTCGGTGGGGCTGGAAAATTTGCATTAATTGATAGAACTGCGGGAGTACCCAGATTTCTTGTAGATGCCAATGGGAATATAGGTATAGGGACTATCAATACACCGGCACTTTTATCAATAGGGGCAGTGGCTGGTGAATTGACCACCGTCAACGATCAAATTATTCTAACAAGTCAAGGAAGAGCTTCACAAATAATTGCCAGTGATATATCCAATACTGCTGGTGAACCTGGCGGAGCTTACACCGAATACAGTCAAGATGGCCCTATTGGAACAGGTTCTATTGCCAGGGTGGGTGTAACACAAGTGGTTAATCAAGACCCTTCCGGGGTGCTTCTTACGGGTGCACTTGTTAATAGTTTTGTTGTTTCTGCG
>CAZBJT010000205.1:0-3725 GCA_964492215.1 uncultured Planctomycetales bacterium
TTTTGGGCTTCCTTATTGTTCAAATCGTTCACCGTAGGTCCTAAGACCACCACACGCTTATTTATTCCTAATGATGCAAATACGGTTGAATTTGTCGGTTTATTGCTATTTAACACATTCACAAGCTCGTCATTACCCGTTAACCAGTATTGACCCGCCATATCCTGGACCAACTTATCTGACACATTGAAACCGAGCGATCTTACAACAACGCGTTCTGCCTGAGCATATTCCTCGCCGGCATTTTTATCGGTAAATGTAACCGTTGCTGTGGCGGCCACTGGATTCCCTGTTGGGCCTACAAAACCCATATTGATGAAATTCCTGCTTCCTTGATAATTAGGCCCTGGCACACCTTCAAAGTTAATCCCTTCGGTGATAGAAAAAGATCCCCGCACCTTACCCGTGGCATCCACAATATTGTGCTGCAAAACACCATCTTGGTTTGTTGTTTCACTTAAACCATATTGTGTGCCGTTGACATCGACGATAACACTCTTCCCGCCGTCAAAAGGATTTGGACGAAAATATTCCTGGGTAATAGGCGACGTGATCGGCTGGGCCTTAGCTGTTGGTGACATGGCCACCGCCCCTGCAGCGAGGGCAGGAAGGACGGCTTTTTTAACATTCGTTATAGCGGACTTCAAGGCATTATTCAACCGGTTGAAATTAAACTTTACAATCATGGCCTTACTTAAATCTGTCGGTGCATCTGCCATGTTGCGGGAGAAGTTGGCCACCTTCGCTTCCTCTCTAAAATCATTACCGCCGGAGAAATACTTCCGTGGGACTACTTCCTGAGTCACAGGGTCTTTCTCTTCTTTAATATAGTTGAATACACCTTTTTTAAAGGCCTTTAAGTATTGCTGATAGATTTTTTCTTTGTCCTGCTCGTCTTGGATCTTGATCCCGGCGGTTTTGTCCTTGTTCATGTACACCATGCCTAAAATGCTTTCTTTCAGGCGTTTCTTGTACCAGGTGGCCAAGGCCAATGAATAAAAAACCTGGCGTAGGGTGGCGAAATTCTTGCCTTCATTCACCTCTTTTTCAATCAACGGGATAATTACCTGGCGCAAAGCCTGTTTGGCTGCCGGGGCAATTTCGCCGCTGGACGTTTGCCCTTTGGTGAGCTTGCCTGCCGCTAGCAAATCTTCTTCCAGCATCACTTTAAGATGGCCATTGTTGATCAAAGCCCCTTTTTCATTCTCATAAATCAGCACATCTTGCGGTACGATCCACACCTTATTAAAAGCATTCATGGGTATATTGGTCAAACCGGTTTTCTCGGCTACCGTTTCAGAGATTTTCGACCAGAATGCTTTGCCTGAGGCATCTTCGGGGTATATTAAAGAGGAGGTGAGTTGTTTGAGAACGTAATCTTCGGCCAGCATGTCACGGCCCATTTCAGTGGTGCCGAACTGCTGGGGAACAACCCTGTTCTTTTCAAAGGGGGATAAATTAACCCACATGTCCTTGTCCGGTGTAGTCAAAGAGGCCAGGAAATATTTAACCATCCGTGTGGTCTGGGTCTTAAATTCTTCGGGATTTAAATGATCATCACCAGGGGTAACAATAAAGTCTAACTGAAAAGGTGTTTTAGGATTGATCTGCACCCCGCGTAATAAAATGGGCTGATAGGCGTTGGCGCTGAGTTTGACCATCTGCCCTACAGGTGGCAGCTCAAGGGCGTAGGCATGGGGTATATATAAGGAAGAACCAACGAAAGCGGCAATAACTGTCCAAATTAGAGATTTATGTACTAATCCTAATTTGCTTGCTTGCTTGCTTGCTTGCTTGCTTAGAATTAAATGGTCCATGGGGTAAAGCCTCCTTTTAGGTACTTCTTAAATACTTAAAAGCAAGTATGTAACACAGATGGGTCATTGTCAAGGCCACGACGAAGATTTCAGGAAAGCGCTAACTGATTGCAATAGCGACAAGATAGGCGCTTGGCTTTCTAAGGGTGGCAAAAAAACTTATTAATTATTCCTTAGATTCGCTTTTAATTTCAATCCGCTTTGACAAGTTTCTTAGGCTACCTTACAATGCGTTTATGTCCTCCTCTTCCCCATCGACGCGCCGGTTGTTTTTGTGGCTGACCGTATTGATTTCCATTTTGGTGCTTTGGCCTTCCCATAACTTTCAGGATTTCCTGGCCCCGGGTGATCATGGCCGCGACCTTTATGCCGGTCAGGCCATTTTGCGGGGAGAATCACCTTACCGCGACTTTTGGTGGGTGTATGGTCCGCTCATGCCTTATTATTTCGCCGGGCTTTATAAAATCTTAGGCATTCACATCACTACCCTTATTTTTGGTAAGCTCCTGTTAAAAGTAGCGGCAGCTGTCTTTATCTATTTAGCGCTAAGCCGTGCCTTTAGCCCGCTGGCGGCTTTTTGTGCGGCCATCTGGTTCGCGGTTTTTCATCAGGATTTCTTTTTTACTTATAATCATATCGGCGGCATTGCCTTGATCATGGCCATTGCCTGGGGTTTATGCACCTATATTCAAAAGCCGGGACTCAATATCGCCTTCGGGGCTTTGGGTGCGGTGTTGATCTTATGCTTGATCAAAATCAATTTCGGTCTGGCTGCGGCAGCTGTCTTGGGCATCACCGTTGCTGCCGTCGACTACCGGTACAAAATCTCTTTTGCCACGGGTAAAAAAATATTTTATGTGAGCTTGATCCTAGGATTACCGCTTTTGCTTTATGCCATTTATGCCTCCATGCTGCATGGGCTGACCCTCATGGAAATACGCCAATGCCTGCCCTACTGGGGTGATGATCAACCCTACAACACCTCACCGTGGATTGCCCTGCAAAGCTTTGCCGCCATCACCTGGAAGACCATGCATGCCAATTGGATGAATGTATCTTTCGCCGTCATTTTATGGGGCTCTATGGGGTGGACATTATGGCTGTGGATCAAGGGCAACATCCAAGGCCGGGAGCGTTTGATACTTGGGATTACCGTCGGGGTTTTTAGTTTATTTTATGCGGCTAATTTTCATGAATTCATCAAAAGCGGGGTGTGGTACCGCTGTTTTTGGGCCCAGCCGTTTAGCATGATGCTGAGTTTTATCTTAATCGACACCGCCACCCGCCATGCCCCGCGTTTGCTTAGATCAATCGTTTTTGCCTTTGTCCTTTTTATGGCCGCCATGTCCTGGCTGTCCTCGACCCAGCATTTAGAAACCCGCAAAAACCCGACGCAAGCCTTTGACCTCGACGGCCAAAGGGTTTACTTAGGCAATCAAAACACCTGGATACAAACCGTGGCCCAGACCACGGCTTTCCTTAAGAAAAATCTATCCGCGGATGAATTATTCTTTGCCATGCCTTATGATTGCTTGTACTATTATTTGACCGGCAAGAAGAGCCCCACGCGCCAGCTGATCTTTTTTGATCATATCAAAATACCGACGGAACAGGAACAGTCGGTAATCGGCGAGTTGGAAGCTCATCATGTGAATTATGTAGTGATCTCCAACCGGGCCTGGGCGCGTTTAGAGCCTGGCTTAGGGATGTTCGGTCAAAGCTATTGCCCGCTCTTGGCCCAATACATTAAAACTAATTTCACACCAGTCGCCCGCTTTGGCGACTGGAGCCAGGAACCCGGATGGGCCTGGAACCACGGCACCTTAATTCTTAAGAGAAAATAAAAAGTGGGGACGTACACCACTTTTTAAGAAAGTGACCATGCGTTTAAACAGTAAAACCATTTTC
>CAZBJT010000206.1:0-3716 GCA_964492215.1 uncultured Planctomycetales bacterium
GATCGCCACGGCCAGCCAAGCTAATTTGGGTGGTGTGGCCTCAGCCTCCATGCTGGCGGAAATTTACCGCCCAGGCATGGCCGGGGTAGGACTCCTGCTCGCTATCTTAGGCAATATCATCGGCACCTACGCCGGCCTTATCGTCGCCCAGGTTTGCCGTTTATTGATATAGGCAATGCATGAATAAAATTTTTCCTATCCAACAGTGGTTCTATCCTGTGGTTTTCCTGGCTGTTTTTCTGCGGCTGCTGGTGCGCCTGCTTCAACAAATAAAACACATGCATGGGACTGATTTTTATGACGTGACGCTTTGGTCTGCGTTGGCCGCCGTATTATGTTTTCATGTCGTTCTTTTGGTCATTGCTTCATCATCGCAAAAATTTAAAGATCATTCCGGCCCGTTGATTTATATCGGTTTATTATTAATATTGTATTTATCCATCCTGATTGACCATTGTTTCCTGCATTGGCCCGAGCCGCTTATCCTTGGGCTGACCTTAATGGGAAGCATTATCTTTTTATATTATCGCTCGCCTGTACAACTTCCCCCATTTCATTGGCAATGGGAAGATGCATTGATTTTTTTATGGCTGGCTAATAGCCTTTTATTTTTCCTGGAATATAATTTCGATGCCCATCGGGTGCTGTATCAGGACGAAGGGACTTTTTGGTATGCTGCTGCGGCCAATATGGTTCACCAAGGCACGCTTAAAGCCCAAATATTAGGATATCCCGGCGGAGGGTTGCATCCATTTGGCATCCCGTTTATTGCGGCCTTGCCATTGTTGTTTTGTAAGGCCATTCCGATGGCAGGGTTGTATTTTATGCCTGTCATTATTTTATTGATGGGTTCAGCTTTCCTTAACCGCATCAAGAAGGAACCATGGGTCTTTATTTTCTTCCTCACCGCTTTATTTTGCGCATTCAATAATCGCTCCTGGCCTGCGGCTTTGTTTTATCAGCTTGGCTATGGTGAAGGTATCAGTGCCGTTATCTTGCTTTGGTTGACCTATGAAATGGTCAATAGTATCAAACATTGGCATGTTTTTTTAATGAGTTTATTGATTGGTTTGTTGGCCTTGACCAAATCGCCATTAACGTTGACGTTCTTACCTTTTTTGGGTGTCTTTTTATTCAAACGGCGGGGAGACCTGTCCTGGGTTTCAGGGATGGCTTGCCTTGCGGTGGCCACGATTCCTTCTGTGATGTGGCGATTATTTATTGTCCAATATCAGATTGACTATCAAAGGCCTTCAGGCGTCGGCCCGCTTTTATTATCAAGAATATTGAAGCCTAATACGGAATTAATGGCATTGGCCTTCAATAATGCCTATGGGAACGCCGGGAATTTGATCTATTTTGGCCTCTTTTCATTAGGGTTGTGGATGATGTGTTCTAAAAAGATTTTAGAAGGGCTCCCATCGGCGCTGTTACTGGCAGGGGTGGTTCTTTATTATGGCTATTATACGGATTATGGTTCGATTAATGGGGATTATGCCAGTTTTTTAAGGTATATTATGCCTGCATCGCTGGCTTTATTTTACCTGGGGGCGGTTGGTTTTAATGTCCTGATGGAGCGCCTGGAGCATGGCAAAGTAGCTTTGTTTCCCCAACTTGCCGCGGGCATTGGCCTAATTGTTCTTCTTTTATGTCGTTTATTCTAAAAAAGGGACGCCAAAGGTGTGCCTTTTTCTGTCTCTCTTTTCCCCAAGAATAGTATTTGATATAAATCACCTCTAAATATATAATATTGCTTCATTTAGATACCAACAGAAAGGAATTTATATGGGAGCCTTACATTTAAATAAAGGTAGTTTTGAAGCCGAAGTCTTAAAAAGTCCGGTCCCGGTTTTGGTTGATTTTTGGGCGGAGTGGTGCGGGCCTTGCAAGGCCATTGGTCCGATTATCGACCAATTGGCAATTGAATTACAAGGCAAGATGAAGATGACCAAGGTCAATGTCGATGAGGAAGCGGATTTGGCCGGGCAATTCAATGTCATGTCTATCCCGACCATGTTGATTTTCAAGAATGGGCAGGCGGTTGACCAAATCGTGGGCGCTATGCCTAAAGATCGTTTATTAGCTAAATTGACGCCACATTTATAAAGAGGTTTTTACATGTTCATTGAGGTTTTAAAGTCTAAAATCGGCCATGCCACGGTAACACAGGCCGAATTGCATTATGAAGGCAGTATCACTATTGATGCGGATTTGATCAAGGCCGTCGGTATGATTCCGGGTGAGAAAGTGCATGTGCTCAACGAAAATACCGGCAGCCGTCTTGAAACCTATGTCATTGCAGGCAAACCAGGCTCCGGCGTGATCTGTCTCAATGGCCCTGCGGCCCGTCACGGGTATGTGGGGGACAGGTTGATCATTTTAAGCTATGCCCTGGCCTTGGTGCAAGAGGCCAAACAGATCCAGCCGGCCATCGTTTATTTAAACGAGCGCAATAAAATCAAAAAGTCCAAATAATCATGACGTCGTTTGGCGTGTTAAAGGTAAGGCTTTTGGGTGACCCGTGTTTACGGGCCAAATCAAAGCCCGTCGAGGAAGTTGGCCCGGCGGAGCGCATGCTCATTGCCGCCATGCAAAATACCATGAAGGAGCACAAGGGTATCGGCCTGGCCGCCCCGCAGGTGGGAATCAATGCCCGCATTTTTGTGGTCAATACCGATAAACTGGAAATGGTGGTAGTCAACCCCCGTATCATCAAGGCCAGCGGTAATGAAGCGATGGAAGAAGGGTGCTTGAGCATCCCGCACGTGCTGGTGGATGTCAAAAGGCCAACCACGGTTTGGGTTGAGTTTACCGACGAGTACAATCAGGTAATCGATGCGCGTTTGAGCGGACTCGAAGCTAAAGTGTTCCAGCATGAACTTGATCATTTAAACGGGGTATTGATCATCGATTATTTAACGCCCACCGAGCGTAAAAAAGTGCTGGCACAGATCAAAGACGGCGTATATCAGCGGAAAGATAAGAAAGATGACACAGCCAGTGAAGGAAAAGTTTGAGTCGGGCCTAAGCGTTTTGCCCGCGTGGTTTAAGCAGCCATTGCCCGACATGGGCAAGGTCCGTTCCATGAAAGAAATGTTCCGCGCTTCCCGTTTGCATACGGTGTGCGAGAGCGCGCATTGCCCCAATTTGGGTCAATGCTGGGGCGAGGGTGTGGCGACATTTATGATCTTAGGCGGTACTTGCACGCGCGCCTGCCGTTTTTGTGCGGTCCCTGCTGGCCGGCCTGAAACCGTAGATACCCAAGAGCCGCACAATGTAGCTTTGGCCGTCCAGCAATTAGGTTTGCGTTATGTGGTGGTGACCTCCGTTGCGCGTGATGATATTGAAGATGAAGGCGCTTCCCAATTTGTTAAGACGATCCACGCTATTCGCACTCTTACCCCTCAAGTTAAAATCGAAGTATTGATCCCGGATTTTTCCGCCAAAGAACAAGCCTTGAAAATATTGAGTGAGGCCGCCCCTGAGGTGATCAGCCATAATATCGAATGTGTGAGCAGGCTTTCCCCGTTGCTGCGGCCGCAAGCCTTGCATGAGCGTTCCTTGCAGGTGTTGCGTCGTTTCCGCGCGCTTAATCCAAACAGTTTTGTTAAGTCGTCGTTCATGCTGGGGGTTGGTGAAACCGAAGCCGAGGTCATTGAGCTCATGCAGGAATTGGTCCAAGCCGGCTGCCAGATTTTGACCATCGGCCAATATTT
>CAZBJT010000207.1:0-3708 GCA_964492215.1 uncultured Planctomycetales bacterium
CCCAAGCGGCCAGCGCGTGGCCCGACTTGTGTTAGGTTGGTGGCATATCCCTCTAGAGCGTCTCAATTTTCGCATGGCGGACATTCGGGATGATCAGGGAAACATGGTTTATTTGAAAGTGCGTCTCGAGGATTTCCCTCAAGTCCAGGCTGCCATTGTTGATGACCCTCAATTTCAGGCCATTTTAAATTCGTCCCAAGACGGGCAGAACGGGGACTTTGGTTTTTATTTAAAGAGGCAAAGCGCGGCTTTTACGTGGGACGATGGCAGCAATACGTTAAGGATGCTTTTTTTAATCCGGGTGATTTGCCAAAAGACAAAAGATACTCAGGCAGAAAATTATGAGCGGGTATTTTTTGCCTGCCGGCGTTTATGGCAAAAACAATTGAAAGATTATGCCTTAAAATGGGATGTTGAAGTTAGATTCACCCCCCGCATCCAATGGCAGGGCAAGGCATTGTTCATGCGTTGTGTGGGGCGCAACCGGTCGAGGGCTTTTTATTATCATTACCTGCTTTTCGGTTTCAAAGGCCTGATGCGAAAAGCATTCACCTGCTGGGCCGGGGGGGATAATAGCGACGGGCATAAAGAAAAAATAGCTCCCATGCCTGAAAACTCCAAAGTCATGGTTGATTATTACGGCAATTTTAATTTACAACACCCCCAGCTGCTTTCCGATTTGTTTTTCTGCCATCATTCTTCCATCCCGGGTAAAGATGTGGTTTTGTCCTATAATTTGCCGAATAATCCCATTGATCAATGTGTTTATGATGAGATCAAGGCCCGTCAGATGTCGATCATTGCCCTAAACCCGCGGGCGACCAAAGTCGCGGCAGTGCCTGTGTTTCAATGCTGGAGCGATTTTGACAGGAAGAAAGTTGAAAATTACGCTTCACATTTGACATGTCCCCCCGCGCTTAGAACCTGGGTTGTTGACCAAGCGATCAATTATCAGGAACAATTCCATTATTGGAAAAAATTGCTGACGCAGGAAAACATCAAGGTCTTTGTGACGTGGTTTAAATATAGCGCCTGGCATAGTGTGATCGCGGATGTATTACGGGACATGGGGGGTGCTTCGCTTATGTACCAGCGTTCTTTTGAAATAGCACCACTTCCGGTGACCGCCATCAATACCGATGTATTTTTTGCTTTTTCAAAAGCCACGTTGGACACGGAACGTGCATCGGGTTCTTTGATCCGTTATGGCGTGATTACGGGGTTTTTAGGGGATTACCGTTTTGATCTCTTGCGTCCCACGGCCCAGCAAGTGCGCCAGAAAATCCATCAGCATGGCGCAAAAAAAATAATTGCGTTTTTTGATGAAGGTTCCGGGCCTGACCCGCGTTGGCATACGGGGCATGAATTCATGCGGGCCAATTATTCCTTCTTATTAGAAAAGCTCCTGGCAGACCCATGCGTGGGCATTGTTTTTAAACCTAAGGATCCTTTTTCCTTGCGTAAACGGCTGGGGCCGGTCGCTGATGTCCTGGCACAAGCTGAAGCCACCGGGCGATGTTTTATTTTTGGCGAAGGGAATGTCTATCCTTATTATACGCCGGCTGTGGCGGCATTGGCGGGCGATATAGCCATTCACGGGAATTTTAGCGCCGTAACCGCCGGCCTGGAAGCGGCATTGACCGGCACACCCACCTTGATGCTGGATCGAGAAGGGTATTCCAGGGGAGAGTTGCATTCATTGCTGAGTCAGGGCCGTATTATTTTCCGGGATTGGCAAAGTTTATGGCAAGCCTGTGAAGATTTTTGGGCCAGGCCGGGACATGCAGCGGGATTAGGAAATTGGTCCGGCGTTCTGCCTTATTTCGATCCGTTCCAAGATGGCCGGGCCGCCCAGCGCATGGGAACATATTTAAACTGGTTGCTGGAAGGGTTTAAAGCAGGGCTTCCCCGCGAAACAGTTTTAGCCGATGCCGCTGGGCGTTACCGCAGGCAGTATGGGGAAGACAAAATTATTGTTCTAGAAAAACAGGGTATTTTATAATATTATAATGGATCATATGAGTGAGACAAGAAACAGCTCTAAATGGTTGGGATATTTACGGATATTGCTGTCTGTTCCAAGCGTCTTTTTAAAAATCATTGTCAATAATTTCCCTGAAGAATTGTTTGGTAATGGTTTAAGGCGCTGGTATTACGGTCGTAAGTTTTATTCTTTTGGCAAGGACGCGACCATCCATCAGGGGTGTATTGTTTATTATCCGGAATTGATCCAGATGGGGGACTATTCCCACATCGGCCGTTACACGGATTTAAACCCTGGTCCTGGTGCTGGTGAACCTCCTTATATTATTATCGGCAAATATGCATTTATCGGGCCGCATTCTTATTTTCGCAGCGCCAATCACCGTTTTGATGATCCGGATGTATTGTTCATCGAGCAGGGGCATGAGGAAAAGAAGATCGTGATTGGTAATGACGTGTATATAGGGGCCAATTGTGTTTTTTTAGGCGGGGCTGAGGTGGGGGACCATTGTGTGATTGCCGCGGGCAGTGTTATTTCCGGCAAAATACCTCCTTATGCGGTGGCCGGGGGGAACCCCTGCCGGGTCATCCGTTTACGCAAATGAAACCGCGGACCATTCGGGACATAGCTGTCGGGGAAACGTACTCCTTCACGGTAAAGGTGGATGAAGCGCTCGTCGACCAATTCGCCCGCATGAGCGGTGATTATAACCCCTTGCACATGGATGCCGCTTATGCCGCCACGACCCCTTTCGGTGCGCGGGTGGTGCACGGCATGCTGGCGGGCAGTTTTATATCGACATTGATCGGCATGCATTTGCCGGGCCCGGGTTCCTTGTGGCTGTCACAAAATTTTGAATTCCTGTTACCGGTGCGTCTCAATGACGTATTGACCATTGAAGGTGTGGTCGCACGCAAGTCGGAAACACAGGGTATATTGTTTATAGACGTGCGCGTCTCCAGTCAAAACGGCATGGAAGTTTTGAAGGGGGAGGGCAAAGTCAAATTGATCGAGGAGCCGTCTCATATGGTGACAAAACCATTGAAAGAATGTCGGGTGCTGGTTACAGGGGCAAGCCGCGGTTTGGGGGCAGCCATCGCCTTGAAGTTTGGCCAGGAAGGTGCGCATGTGCTGGTGAATTACTGCCGTTCCAAGGACAAAGCCCAGGCTGTGGCCGACCAGATCCGCCAACACCCCGGCGGCCGGGCGGATTTGATCGAGGGTGATTTGACTACCGCCGAAGGCATTGACCAAATTTTAAAACAGGTCGGTGAGGCCGGTGTTGATGTGCTGGTCTTCAGCGGCCTGGGCGATTTGAAGCAAGGCATGTTATTGGATCAGAGTCTGGAGGATTTTGAACGGGCCCTGGATTACGGCATGCGCGCCTCCGTGCGGCTATTGCACGGGATATTGCCCGGCATGGTTGAACGTAAGTTCGGGCGCATCATCAGTATTTTGTCCACCTATGCCGTCGGCGTCCCTCCGGCGGGGTTTAGTTCTTATGTAGTCAATAAAAAAGCATTGGAAGCCATCACTAAGTCGGTCGCTGTCGAATACGGCAAGCACAATATATGCGCCAATATGGTGTCTCCCAATATGCTGCGTACAGATTTAACCGCAGCAACACCGGAGCGGGCCAAACAATTATTAGAGGCACAAACACCGCTTAAGCGTTTAGCGAGTCTCGATGAAGTAGCCGGCAATGTGGTGTACTTGTGTTCACC
>CAZBJT010000208.1:0-3692 GCA_964492215.1 uncultured Planctomycetales bacterium
TGACGGGCACGTCGGTCACGCAGATGAACGACTTTTTTAATAAACGCATTCTGAATGCTGGTAATTTTCTCAAACGCCATCCTTAAAGAACTCCTCCTTATTTCGCTAATTGCCTGGCGCGTTTTTGGGCGGCGCTTAGGGCTTCGTTTATAACTTTATCTATTTTTCGTGCAAAAAAGACGTCCATGGCGGCTTGGGTGGTGCCGCCTTTGGAGGTGACTTTGGCACGGAGTTCGGCGGCGCTGAAGGCACTTTGATTTAATAAATGCGCGCTGCCGGTTAATGTTTGGTAAACAAGTTTTTGGGCGTCAGCTTCATTGAAACCTAATTTCCGTGCGGCCACCATCCATTGCTCGACAAATAAAAATACATAGGCAGGACCGCTGCCGGATACAGCCGTAACGGCATCGATCATGGATTCTTTGACCGTCACCACTTCCCCTACCGCACTTAATATGCCCTGGGCTAATTTCAAATCAACGGGCTTGGCATAATGGCCGGCGCAGACGCCGGTGATCCCCTCGCCAATTAAAGCGGGCATATTGGGCATGGAGCGCACCACGCGTGCTTTGTTACCTAAATGTGTTTCGAAAAATTTGGTGGTCAGGCCGGCAGCGATCGAAATAAATAATTTATTGCCTGAACCTATTTCCTTGATTTGCGCCAATACATCACCCATGTCCTGGGGCTTGACGGCGAGTACGATAATGCCGGATGCTTTAACTGTTTCCGGCATGCTTAAAACCGCCACACGGTATTTCTTCTTCAAATAGCCGGCACGGGCGGCATTGGCTTCCACCACCATGACACGGTGAGACTTGTAGAGGCCTTTGACTAAGGCCTCGCCCATATTGCCGCCGCCGATGATACCGATTGCCTGTTTAGACATTTTGCATGACCTCTTTAAAAATAGCACTGCCAACCCTGATCATCGTCGATCCTTCTTCGATGGCGATCTTATAATCCCCGCTCATGCCCATGGATAAAATTTTCATGTCCACCCTGGCATGGCCGTTAAAACGGGCCTGGGCTTGGTCACGAATAATACGCAAATCAGCAAAAGTCTTACGCACAATGCCGACATCGTCGGTATAAGGTGCCATGCACATTAAACCTTTGATCTGTACATGCGGCATAAGGCTTATAGCGTCAATTAACGCCATGGCCTCCTCTGGAGTAGCACCAAATTTCTGCTCCTCGCGGGCGGTGTTGAATTGCACTAAAATATCGACCATTTTATCAAGCTTTACCGCCTGCTTCTCAATCTCCTGGGCCAGTTTTAAACTATCAACGGACTGCACCATAGAGCAAACTTTAATGGCATCCTTAGACTTATTGGTTTGCAAATGACCGATGATATGGGAACGCACCTGCGGGTTTTTGGCCAATAGCGGCGGGAATTTCTTTTCCGCCTCTTGCACCCGGTTTTCCGCAATATGCACAATACCGGCGTCAATGGCTTCTTGAATGGCTTCCAGCGGGGCGTATTTGGTCACCCCCACCAGCACAATGTCCTGTGGATTACGGCCGGCAGCCTTGGCTGCCGTGCTTATATCAGATAATACCTGATGCACATGGTTTTTGATCATAAAAGCCCTTATTTATAGTCTTTATTAGTGATTAAATAACCGGACAAGCGTAACATAAAACGCAACCAGCGTCAATTATGTATGAAATTGGTAGCGTCTACCAATTATTTTCCGATGACTTCGGCGACTTTGGCGAGCAGGTCTTGCAGTTTGAGGGGTTTGAGCAAGTAGGCTTTGATGCCGTGACGTTTAAAAATGGGTTCCATTTCATTGTAAGCGGTCAGGACAATGATGGGTACATGGCTTAAATTGGGCTGCTTGCGCATTTCCACCATGAAGGTGTAACCATTCATTTTGGGCATTTGAATATCCAAAACGATGAGGTCAGGCACCTTGTCTTTTAAGCGCTCCAAGGCCTCTTCCCCGTTACCGGCCGTCGTGACTTCATAGCCGAGCTCTTCTAATTTACGCTTGGCAATTTCCACCACGATCGGTTCATCGTCGACAACCAGTACACTTTTACCCATAAATTTATTTTATCTCAATTGGCTCGTCTGTAAAAGGAAATTCTGGATTTAATATTTCATCAATTATAAATTCCAGGCCGCGGGCATAGGCCGGCCACAGCGCATTGATCGCTTGCGGGGTGCCATCCGCTAAGAACCTATCCAGGCCCATGGTGCGCAAATGATACAGGGCCGCATTCACCGGCACCGCCGCATACTGGCGATGCAAATAATACACATACAAAGGCATTTGGAATGATTTGACGTGCAGGGCCACCTGCTCACGGTCCAATGGCATGTGGCCGATTAAGTCAATATTCTTAGGCATGGGGGCGGCGAAACCGGTTTTATAGTCGAGGATCAACATGCTGCCGTCAATCATTTCATCGACGCGGTCGAAACGATAGGTCAAACGTATTTGATGCTTCCCGACTGGCAAAACCTCATCAAATTTACGCTCGATAAAGACGATTTTATTGACATCCTTCTCACAACGCTTAGCTTCCGCATCCAAAAAACGCGCCAGCCGGTTCTTTAACACCGTTTCCATCAAAAAGGTATCGCTGCGGCGAGCCCGGCCAAAGGTAGCGGCAAACCTTGCTTCATAGGCTTTTTTAAAATAGCTGCGGAATTGTTCGTCGATAACCGGCTTTTTGCCCAGGAACACTTTGAATGTTTCTTCCAGCAAATCATGGATAAAGGTACCCACATGGCGGCTTTCCACATCATCCAGCAAGCTGTCTTTTTCCCGTAAGCCTAAGACATATTGGCAATAAAACTCATAAGGATTATGCAAATAGGTATTCAAACTTGAGGCGGAGAATTTAAACTGGCGCAAATAATCCATGATGGCCGCAGTCTTGGGGATGTTGCGCTGCTGGTTTCCGACGGAGACCTCAAAAGCACCGCGCGTAATGGCAACGATGCCGATCTTATCCCGGCGGCGCTCCTGCTCCCAGATCAATTCCTCTACAAAACGGCTGCGCACTTTATCGGTGTTTTGCTGATAGATCAAATGCACATGGACTGCCGATGAGATCAAACGCATAAAGCCGTAACGCTGTATCTCCTCTTCCAATTCCAGGCGGTCAAGGCTGAGCTTGATCATGACCTCACGCGGCACTAAGCGTTCATAAATATTTAAATTGGGTAAGGCCCCTTCATTCACATCGACCACGATGACATTTTTAAAATTCAAGGCCCGGGTTTCAAATAACCCCAAAATCTGCAAGCCCCGCAACGGCGAACCGCTAAACGCCACCATCTCGACGGACACCCGGTCTTCCAAGATGCGGAATAATTCCCTGGGCTCAAAAGGTTCCCGGGCAAAAGTACCCGCAGCCATTTCTTCGGCAATGTCACCCAGCCGTGCGGCTATTTGCTTATTAAAAGGGTAATGTTCCATACGGCTGTGGCCGTGCATAAAATCAATGAAAGCCTTAAGCGCTTGGGCTAAATCAGCGGCACAATGCACCTCTTGAAAGTTCTTAAAGAAAATGTCATGCACCACGGATAATATTTCTTTGAACTTCTTCTTATCACCCACATCGGGCCATATCTTTTCGTCGGCTAATGGCTCTTGTAAACTCAAGAATAAAGCGCCGGAAATATCGGTGAGCACTTCCCCTTTTAACGCTTCTTCCAGCCCATGCACAAG
>CAZBJT010000209.1:0-3653 GCA_964492215.1 uncultured Planctomycetales bacterium
CGTTCCACCAACGGAATTTACGGTCATTATCAAAATATTCGCTGGTTTGTTTGTAGTTAAAATCCTTAAGCAATTCAATGTCTTCCCGGCCCTGGCCATAAAGCTTGATCTGTTCCTCGAGGATATCCAGTGTCGCCTGGGTATCTGCCAGGGCGGAATGCGCGTCCTTAAGCTCCTTATGGCAATAACGCGCAAAAGCCGCGGCCAAATCGCGGCGTTCATGCAAATGGTAGACTTTTTGCGCATCATAGATGGTGCGGCCGCTGATATCAAACTTCAATCCGGCATCAACCACCTCACGCGTCAGCAACGGCAAATCAAAACGCTCCACATTAAAGCCGCCTATATCGGAATCCCCGATAAAAGCCAGCACACGGGCGACAATGACGCCAAAGGTCGGCGCGCTTTTAACATCGGCATCGCTGATACCGGTCAATTCACTCACCACCGGCGGGATGGGCATACAAGGATTGACTTTGCTTTCATAGACTTCCTTTTTTCCATCCGGTGTCAATTTGATCAAAGCAATTTCAATGATGCGGTCTTTTTCTATCCAGGTGCCCGTGGTCTCTAAATCGAGCACCACTAAAGGCTTCGTTAATTTCATGATTTGGCTTTCTTTTTTAAACGGGCTTGTTGGTTAAGCGTGATGGCTTGCTCGACCACACGTTGGATCAATTCGGTGTAGTTGACGCCGGCCAAAAGGGCCGCTTCAGCCATCTCGTCGATACGGGCGATACAGGGGTTGGCATTAGGCTCAATGATGTAGGCCTCGCCTTCCGCGGTCAAACGCAAATCGAAACGCAAATAACTCCTGGCATCCAAGGCATGATAAGCCCGGCGGCACATGTCATTGATACGTGTTAGCGTCACTTCATCAATATTTTTAGCTGGTACGCTGTCAATGCCCCAACGCTTGCGGTACTTATCGTCCCATTTGGCTTTGTAGGTGGCAATATGCGGCTGTTCGTCAGACATTTTCTTAAACACCATTTCCCGCGGCGGGAAGATAGTCACCTGCTTATGGCCCATCACCGTCACATAAAGCTCGCGGCCTTCAATGTATTCCTCGGCAATGGCATCCTGGCCTAAATGCTGATGGATAAATTTAACCCGGTCAATAAAAGCCTGGGGATTATCGACGATGGAAGCCTGGGATATGCCGCGTGAAGCTTCCTCACATAAAGGCTTGATCATGGCAGGCAACCGGAATTTGACCGGTACGGAAACGCGGCTGCCGCGGGTAAAATCATGGAATTGGGGAACCTTGATGCGGTGATAAGTAAATATTTTTTTATGTAGGGCCTTGTTATTGCATAAATACAAAACACCTGAGGATGCACCGGTAAAGGGAATCCCCAATATCTCAAGGATGGCTGCCAGATTTTTTTCCAAATGGGTCTGGTCATTATAAACTTCCATCATATTGAAAATCACATCCGGCGGGTTTGCTTTGACTTCTTCGAACAGCGGAGCAATGTCATTATAAATCCCCAGCAGAGTTACCTCGTACTCGAGGGATTTAAGCGCCTCATACACATCCTTCTCGGTGTACATATTATCCGGGTCGGCAAACTCTTCCTTATAATCATAGCCGCGCGGCATTTGATAAGGGCTGTAAAACAGCATGAGCACTTTTAATTTCTTCTTCATACCCTTTTCCTTGTCCCCTGGAACCACCCCGTATGGATATAATTCATCACCAAACTGGTCATGTAAACCGACAATTGCATAACCGTCACCGTTTCCGGCTGATGCACGATCATATGTAATTGCTTTGCCCGCAAACCGATGTTCTTGAGCAAATCACTGATCATATATTTACGCTCTCCGGTGCATCGGTCAATGCTATTTAAAATATTTTTTGAATGCTTATGAATGAGCGCCTGGGCCGTGATCATGTGTTTATGTTTCTTGCGGTCTTTTTTAAAGGCCCACCACTCTTCATCGGTGAGTGGTGTGAATATTTTCTTTAATTGCACATCATGAAAATCCGGGAATTCTTCCTGCTCATGGCGGCGCTTCTTGGCATAGTATTTCTCAAGGGTGATGGTCAGGTTTTTATGCTGCCACAGCTTCTTCCCCTTAGGTTTTAGCGGAGCAACGCCTTTGATCGAGGCCATGAGACCGTCGACAAAATACAATTTCTCCAACGCTTTCCAGCCCTTGTATTTTTCCTGCCAATTGGTGTCCGGGGTCAGCCAGACTGCGAAAGTCTCGACAAAATCCTCATCCGGGTGATACTGGGCGTAAAACCCGTCTAAGTGGCGCACATAACTTTTGCTATATGGTTTGAATTTATAGGTATCGCCGTATTCTTCTTCCGATGAACCAAACACCTTTTGCCATTCTCGTTTCTTATGTAAATGATAGGCATAAGAAAAGGCGTGCCCGGCTTCATGGCGCAATAATTGCAAACACCAATTCTTGCCTTCGCCCTCAGCTTCCAGCATCATGCGGCGCTCTAACTTCATCAATGCCGGATGGGCCAGATAAAAAGGAATGCCGATGGCCACCTCATTTTCCGGCGTCAACCATTCATCCGCCAGATAACAATCCGGATGAAAAACCAGCCCCTTGGCATCAAGCTCAGCGTATAGCTCTTTGACGCAATCAGCGAGCCATGAACCTTCTAAGGCAATGGGCAAATCGCAAATGCGGGTTTTGAGCAGCTGCTCTTCCGATATATTGTTCAGGTCTATCATAAAGGCTTATTTTTCCTGCAAATACTTTTCCTCTAACTTTTGCAATAATTCCTGGGCCTCATCGATGATATCCGGCTCCATTAGCTTCAATGTTTCCATGTCCTGCTTGAAAGTCTTTAAGGCGCTTAAAAAACGCATGACACTTTTCTGATGCCGGGCCTCACGCTCCTCATCCGGATCAACTTGCTTGCGCTCCTTGATCATCGCGGTCAAATCTTTCTTGACCAGCGAGGGGTCTTTGCCTTTATCAAAAATGTCTTTGCGGATCTTGGCATAATCAGCCGTGGTCAAATCCTTGTTGCGGCGGGCCAAACGCAGCACATCCAGGCTTTCATAGCCGGGCACAACCGAGGCCTCACGCGCTTCACTAAACTCTTTCTTCAGATACACCGGCTCTTCCTGCTCCACAAAAAAATAGGTCTTCACCAATTTCAAAGCAATGGGTTTCTTTAAGCCCAGTTCATTGACCACATAGTCTTCAAACTTTTCAAAACCCCAGGCATGATACATCTTGTCACGCCATACGGCATAAAGCCCTTGGCCTAAACTGACCCATGACAATTTGAAGTCCTTGGCATGCGCAACCAACTCACTGCGCAAGGCCTCCCCGGTGATATTATCTTTCTTTTTAGACATGGGCTGCTGATTGGAGAAATTCATGAACGACTCCTCTTGTTTTTATTACAGGTATAAACAAAGAAAACAAAGACATTAAAAAACACAAAAGCAGCCAGGACTAATGTGGCATTGGCCACCAAAGAACTCATCATGGCATTGATGACTTTATTGCCGGTTTCCATGCCCACCGCAAATACAAAAATGGCGACAGAACCAAGCAAACACGTCACGAACATCAACGCAAACATGCAAAAATTACGGGCCGCTGAACTAGGTTGTGGTGATTGGGGCATCAAGGGTGATATTCTAGCACAGGTTTGATTTTTAACC
>CAZBJT010000210.1:0-3648 GCA_964492215.1 uncultured Planctomycetales bacterium
AGCGTCAGTCTACGGAACTGAAGGTTGCAGGTTCGACCCCTGCCAGGCGCGTTTTCTTATCTTATGGCCTTATCTAAGAAACCATCCCAACCCAATACCCCATTGAACTCTGCCGAGCTGTTCACGTTTATTTCCGGCTTGGCCCAGGAATTGCAAGGGCCTTTGCACACCGTTGCCGACCGCACCCAGAAGATCATCGACGATTATAAGAAAAAAGACTTCGAGTATATTTCTTATAAGGATTTTAAAAACATCCTAAAGACATTAGAGCAAATCAACGATCAGCTTAAGCGCTGTTCAGCCACCACCGAGCGGATGATCCATTTAAATAACAGCAAGTCTCTGATTGAAGAGCAAGGCTGCCAGGTCAATGATGTGATCAAGGACATGGTTGTGCTGTTAAGTCAGCAATTGGAACAAGGCAAGCTGACTGTGCGCCACCGTTTGGGGAAAGACCTGCCATTGATCGCTGTTGGTCCTGTGGAATGCCACCAGATTATCAATAATGTCTTGGTCAATGCCATTCAATCCATGCCCGCGGGTGGTGTCATTAAGATCAGGACTTTCCTGGATAAGGCAGGGAAGTTTGTGGTCGTCGAAGTTGAAGATCAAGGGGTGGGGATCACACCGGAGCATTTATCCAAAGTGTTTGAGCCGTTTTTTACAACCAAAGAACGCGGCATTGAAAAAAGTGCCGGCTTGGGTCTTTCCATTGTTTATTCCATCGTCAATGCCGTGGGTGGTTCCATTAACATTAAAAGTTCCCTGCGTAAAGGTACCTGCGTGCATATAGCCTTGCCTGTTGTTGCGTGATTCATCCCATCATGGTTAAAATCGACGAAATATTCATGCAGGAAGCTTTACGCCAGGCGAAAATAGCCGGGGAGCGCGACGAGGTGCCTATCGGGGCTGTGATCGTGCATCAGAACAAGATCATTGCCAAGGCCCATAATCAGGTGGAGATGCTCAAAGATCCCACGGCCCATGCCGAGATGATCGCCGTGACCCAGGCGACGAATCTTTTACAATCGAAGTGGTTGCAGGAATGCACCCTCTATGTTACAATCGAGCCTTGTTCAATGTGCGCCGGGGCTTTAGTTTTAGCTCGTCTAGGTCGGCTGTGTTTTGGGGCTGAAGACCCGAAAACCGGGGCTTGCGGTTCTGTTTTTAACATTGCCGATCATCAGAAATTAAATCACCGCATAGAAGTAAATGGTGGTATTCTGACTCCTCAATGCGGCGCCATTGTCAGTGAGTTCTTTCTGAAAAAACGTAAGAAATAATGATTTAGTGGAGAGGTGGCAGAGTGGCCGATTGCAAGTGACTGCTAATCACTTGACCGGGAAACTGGTCCCAGGGTTCGAATCCCTGCTTCTCCGCCATTTTTTAGAACATCATGCGCAATTTTAAATTGACCTTGGAGTACGACGGGACGGCCTTTTCCGGCTGGCAAACCCAAGCTCCGGGTTTCCGCACGGTCCAAGCCCACCTGGAAGAAAAACTCGAACGCATATTTAAAAGCAAGGTGCATTGCCAGGCTTCGGGCCGCACGGACAGCGGGGTGCATGCCGTAGGGCAGGTGGTGCATTTTAAAGTTGAATCCAGCATCAAACCTTCGTTAATCTACACCGCCCTTAATTCGTTTTTGGATAAAGACCTCTCCGTCATCAAGGTGCAGGAAGTCCCGCTTGATTTTCATGCCCAGCGAGATGTTAAAAATAAAACATACCGATACACCATATTAAACCGTAAGCGTCCGTCCGCTTTATGGAGGAATAGGGCGTATTTTTATCCGCATCAATTAAATGTGCCGGCCATGCGCAAAGCAGCGAAAACGTTAAAGGGTACGCACGATTTCAAATCATTCCAATCGGCTTCAGAACGTTCCAAAATCAAATATACGGTGCGCACCATTCAAGCCCTGACCATTGTTAAAGAAGGCGACTTGATCCATATTTCCATCACATCGGATGGTTTTCTTTACAGGATGGTGCGTAATATTGTGGGTGTGTTAATAGATGTAGGAAGCGGCAAAAATTTACCCGATAGTGTCCTTAAGCTGTTAAAATCTAAAGAACAAAAATCACCGCCTAGGACAGCCCCGAGCCAGGGGCTTTATTTGATGGCTGTTCGCTATTGAAAGATCAATATGGCCAAAGTAGTTTTCTGTCAGCGGGTCACGTATTCTTATTTTGGTATCATGACCATATCCGCTTTGCTTAAGAAGTATGGGCATACGACGGAGCTGGTGATGACGGCAGAAGCCGATAAGGCCATTGAAGAAATACTGGCACTTGACCCCGACATCATCATGTTTTCAACCGTCACCGCCACCGGCGATTTTGAGTGGGCGGTTGATATCACCCTGCAGCTTAAAGCCCGTAAACCTTCCCTATTAACTGTTTTCGGCAGCACCCATCCGACCCTTTTTCCTGAAGAGACTATGAGCCATCCCACCATTGATGTTGCTTGCCGGGGCGAAGGGGAAATGGCTATGTTGGAATTTTGTAACAGTGTCGATGGGGGTAAAGATTATTCCCATATCCCGGGGTTATGGGTGCGGACACCTCACGGGGTCGTGCAAAACGCCATCGGTCATTTGGTTGAGAATTTGGATGAATTTCCTTTTCCCGACAGAGAGCTTTATCAGAAGTACGGATATTTTGACCATTTGGATTCAATCGATGTTATTGCGGGGCGCGGATGCACATTTAGCTGCAGCTATTGCCTCAATACTACATCCAAAGAAATGCTGCGGGGTAAGGGGCAATTCATTCGCAAGCATAGCGTCGATTATATAATTGCCCAGTTAATCGAAGTTAAAGAAAAATACAATCCTAAATCATTCACTTTTGTCGATGAGTTATTTACGGTGAATAAGCGTTGGATCAAAGAATTTAGTGAAAAGTACCGCGCGTCCGTCGGGACGCCTTTTATTTGCAGCGTGACCGCAGACACCATCGATGATGAAACCGCCTCATGGTTATCAGAAGCAGGGGTGTTTAGGATTTGCATGGGTTTAGAAACCGGCAATGAGCGTTTACGTAATGAGGTGCTTAATAAGAAATTCACCAATGATCAATTTATTGAGGCAGCCGCACGTTTGCATAGACACGGCATTAAATTCCTCACCTCGAACATGATTGGCATACCGGGCGAGACGGTAGACAATGCATTTGAAACAATTGAAATGAATCAGCGGGTGAAGACGGATTTCTTGTATTTTTCTATTTTTCAGCCGTACCCTAAGCTGGTATTGACGGAGAAAATGCAAAAGGACGGCTTATTGGATACGCTTAAACCCGCTGAATACCATACGACATTTTTTAAAGGCTCCATGCTCAAGCAGGATAATATTAATGAGCTGGTCAATTTACATAAGTTTTTCTTTTTTGCCGTTAAGTTCCCCTGGCTTAAGCCGGTGATCCGGCAGCTTATCCGATTGCCGTCTAATTGGGTGTTTGAACAGGTTTTTATTATCAGTTTCGGCTGGATGCAATTGATGTGTTTTCGCCGCAACCCTATTCAATTATTGCTCATGGGTATCGGTAATATGAAGGTCTTTTACGGTAAAAAGAAAATTGCTGTACAAAAGGCCAATACAGTAGTACTTTCTTCATAATATGAATCCCGCTTATATACTCAAAG
>CAZBJT010000211.1:0-3647 GCA_964492215.1 uncultured Planctomycetales bacterium
AAATTATCGCTGACGATCACTGGCTCGATTCCCTGGGAACGCAGCCATTGCAATAATTTAGGGAAATGCGGGTCTAAGGCAATGGTTTTTAAATATTTATTTAATTCATCCTTGGAAACGCGGACACCCCTCATTTGACCGGTGAGGCATTCGATGGTGCTGATCTCGCCTGAGTCCCAAGCATTCTCCAATACGACCCAGTCTTCATTGATAGAAAAACGCTTGATAATATCATCGACCACATCCACCAAAGTCATGGTATTGTCAAAATCAAAGAAGACGCGGCAGTCGGATAGTTGGAAATTGTCGTTCTTGATCATCATATTCTTGGGCATCTTTGTATTTTATCGTTTTTTTGATTAGAAAAACATTAGCAAATTATTAAATTTCTCTAACCTTCCTTAAGCGACAGCTTAGAACAAATAAAAGCAGTTACATCCCCCACTGTTTTTAAATTAATGAAATCTGCCTGCAGGATCTCGATACCCGTGGCATCCTCGAGTTCAAAAACCAGTTCAACCCCGGCAAAAGAATCAATCTTTAAATCTTCGATCAATAATTTCTCCGGCGTAATCACAGCGGTCTCAATATTCAAGATCTTAGCCAACGCTTCTTTGACTTTTTTTTCTATTTCTTTGGGATCTACCGTAGGCATTACTCTAACCTCCTGAATATTAATGTGGCATTGTTGCTCCCGAATCCGAAAGAATTGGATAGGGCAACATTAACTTGATGACTGCGGGCTTGGCCCGGTACATAATCCAGATCGCATTCCGGATCAGGATGGGTATAATTAACCGTCGGTGGAACAATATTATTTGTGATCGCCAGGCAGCAGACTACCGCTTCAATGGCCGCTGCCGCACCGATCGTGTGCCCGATCATTGATTTTGTCGAGGACACCGGTATTTTATAGGCTTGCTCTCCAAACACCGTCTTAATGGCCAAAGTCTCGGCCTTGTCATTGGCGGTTGTTGAAGTGCCGTGCGCATTAATATAGTTAACTTCTAAAGGCTTGACCCCCGCATCAGCCAAGGCCAAACGCATGGTCCGGGCGGCATCTTCACCGTCAGCAATAGGAATGACCATATGCTGGGCCCCGGACGTCAAGGCATACCCGACGATCTCTGCATAAATAAAAGCATTGCGTTTGCGCGCATGCTCAAGCTCTTCTAACACCAGCATCCCTGCCCCTTCACCCATGACAAAACCGTCACGCTGTTGGTCAAAAGGCCTGGATGCCTGCAGGGGTGTATCATTCTTACGTGACATCACCCGCATATTGTCAAATGCCGCAAATGTATAAGGAACGATCGGCGCTTCCGTCCCGCCGGCAAAAATCACATCGGCCTTGCCATGGGCCACCATTTCATAAGCCTGACCGATAGCATGATTACCGGAAGCACAAGCGGTTGCCACCGTCATGTTCGGTCCTTTAAGACCTAATTCAATCGATATCACCCCGGAAGGCGCATTGGGCATGACCCGTAAAACCGCCGTAGGATGCGCCTTCTTAGGGCCGTGCTCGTACATGGCCAAAATCTGTTTTTCATAAAAAAACATGCCGCCCAAACCTGAACCGACCACAACCCCGGCGCGATAAGGATTTTCTTCAGCTAATTTTATACCGCTGTCTTTTTCAGCCATACGGGCCGCAGCCAAACCATACTGGGCAAATTCATCAATCTTACCAACCAAACCTTCCGGCATAAATTCGCCCGCTTTAAACCCTTTTAATTCAGCTGCTATTTGGGTTTGATAGCGTGACGCATCGAACTTGCTTATCGCACCAACCCCGGAAAGCCCCTTAAGGTTAGCTTCCCAAAACAGGTCTTTACCGATACCGTTGGAGGCTAAAACCCCCAGACCGGTGACAACCACTCTTTTTTTGGACATGATTTTTCCTATTCAAATAAAAACGTTTGATTATAGACCATTTTCTTATTATGTCCATATTTATCAGAAATTTACCGGAACGAGGTAAAAAGCTTAAAAATGAGCCTAAAAGACGGGGATTTAAGGTATGGCAGCAAAAAATTTATGTAAGGCGTGAGCCACTTTCTCGCGTTCCTGATCGGCAACGATCACATGATAAGAATCTTCTAATAGCACGATTTCTTTGATCTTGGAACGGATACGGTCATAGATAAATTGCGCGTTCTTAACACTGCTCATATCATCCTGGCGGGCCTGAATGATCTGTACTGGAGCTTCAATATGAGGAATTTTCTTCCTTAAATATTTGATCAACAAATGATGTTGGTAAAGCAAGGCAATGGGATAAAACGGATACCCGTATTTGGCCACATCCCCCATGTCATTGACTGTCCGTTGATCGTAATATTTATGCACCTGTTCCCGTATCGCTTCATTCTTTATGCCATAAGGGGATTCTTCTTTGAAAAAGACAAAATATTTAAGCGGCGTGTAATACCCCAATGACAGCAAGAAACGCCATTTGGGCGCATTCCATCCATCAAAAAATAAAATCGGTGAGAGGCAGCTAACAGCTCTAACTCTGCCTTTAAATTCGTCCGCAAGCAATAAAGCAAATAAAGCTCCCACCGATAATCCGGACACAAAAATATTTTTATCCCCTGCCGCTTCCCTTAATAAGAAGGCTTGGCGCACAGATTCATACATGTCCTGCCAGCGGGTCTTCCTGAATATTTCCATGGGCTGGCCGTGATTAGCCAGGCGCGGGCAAATGACCGTGTAACCTTTTCTATTGAGGAACATGGCCAGATAAGCTGTTTCACGGGGAGAACCGGTCAAGCCGTGAATAAGTATCACCGTCGAGCCATTGTTGCCCTGGAGAAACAGGCTCTCCTCGCTGTCTAAGGTCGATTCTGACCGCATGGTTTCCGGCTGATTAAAATGAAAGACAAAATGAACAGACATAGGGGAGATTATAACTCATGAAAAAAGATAAAGAAAATAAATAAAGAGGTATTAAAGCCTGTGGTAATATATTACCCATGATGCCGCACAGGACATTAAAAGAACTAAACTCAAAAAACGGCGTGACTCTAGTTGAGGTTTTAGTCAGTATTGCCATCGTTTTGGTGCTTTTGACCGCCGCAGCCAAGACCATCCTCAATGGTCAATTCCTCACCTCTTATGCCAGGCATAAAACCCAGGCGATGTATGCGGCCCAACAATTATTAGAACAGCAACGCTGGCTGGCTTTTTCAACCACCTCTTCCCAAACAACAGCTCCGGTCATCCTTGATACATACGGCAATTACAGCAGTTCCGCCGGTTATTTTTATGGCACTGCGATTACGACCATCACTAATATTGATGCTTACCGCAACCATGTCACTATTGAGATTGATTGGCCCGAACAAATCTTATCGGGGAAAGTCATGATGAAAGAATATTTTGCCACTAACATTGCCAATGATCCTATATCAAATTAAACATGATGCAGCCCATGAATAAAAAAGCTTATACCTTAGTTGAAATAATGATGGCGACCGCTTGTACCTCGATCCTCATCATTGCCGTATTTACTTTTTATAATTTGACCAGATTGGTCTCCTCCTCTAGTTTGTCGGGCCAAATGCTGGAAGATGGGGCGAATATCGTATTAAGCAGGATCATTGAGGGCGGCACGGAAGCCGGCGGGGTTTACCGTTTATCAC
>CAZBJT010000212.1:0-3637 GCA_964492215.1 uncultured Planctomycetales bacterium
CCGGCGGCTTTTAAAACTTTATCCGCCACCTCGGTGTCAAAATAAAAGACAAAAACACCCTTAGGTTTATTGCGCTGCAACTCACCTTGGTTTGAATATAATCCGACCGTGACAATGTAGGTCGGGCCATTGATCTTATCAATGCCGTTGACCCGCATGGCCCCTTCATATTCAACGATGGGCTGGGTCTTGGCTTCGGTTTCATGGCTGGTTGGTAAATTGCCTTTTTTAGTGACGTTTTCATCGACCCATTCAATGATAATGGGGTTGATGATTTGGGGGTCAAAACTATTTGCCATATATTATCCTCTCTACGGTAATAAAATTGCTCTCTTTAAATATAACATGACCACCGGCAAAAACCAGGAAATTTTAAGCCCTATTTATAAAACACCTGCTCCATGGTCAAATGGCCCTGATCATCAAAGGCACGGCGCTTGACCATTTTATCATGGGTGTAATTGTCTTCAAACTCAAGCTTACCCTTAGGCGTGTACAACTTAAAAATACCTTCACGCAAATCATCTTTAAAGCTGCCCTCGCTTTTTAAATTCCCATCGGCGTAGAAAGATTTAAACAGCCCCTGTTTTTTCCCCTGATGCACCGCGCCCAAATTCATGAGCGCCCCATTGTCATGGAATTCACGCCAATTCTCATCATCCAAAAGCCCGTTGGTGTAATTGACCTTGCTTAATACTTTTCCATCAGGGTAATACAAAACAGCCGGGCCATTGATGCGATCTTTTTGATAAACACCTTCGCGCTTAAGCGCCCCGTCGATATAATATTCGCGGGCCAGTCCGTCCTTGATGCCGTCCATGGCCTGATAAACCCCGGTGAGCCGTCCTTGCGGGTCATATTCTTTAATCACACCCATTTGCCGGCCGTGTTTATATTCCAATTGCCGTTTAGGCGCACCATTAGGGTAAAGCTCTTTAGTAAATAATTCTTCCTTGCCGGCGATAAAATGCCGCTCGATTAATAAATCCCCATGCACATCATATTCGGTGGACAGGCCCTCGGGCACACCTTGGATATAGTTGATGTCGCTCCTGATTTTGCCATTGGCGTAATAAAGGGTGGTCAACCCGTTGAGCTTGCCCTCTTTGTAAAAACTTTTGATTTTAAGCACACCGGAGGGGTAATACGCCTGGGCCATGCCTTCCATTTTTCCATTGAAGTTCTGACCCCAGCCTTGGATACGGCCGTCGGGGTAAAAGGTACGGAAAATTCCATTGGGCAGGCCGAGTTGATATTGCACGGTCTTGATGCGACGGCCTTTAGTGTCAAAAGTGTCGTAAAAGCCTTCTTTAGGGGGATTGGCGGCCAAAGCCACGGACGCACAAAAAAGCATCATTAAAGCGAGACGGAAGGCTAAATTCATAATTTTAATTTAACTGTCTGGGTGGCTAGTGTAAAGAGTGAATTGATGTTATTTACGCAACGGGATATTATAAAAAAGTAGGGACGTACACCACTTTTGCTTAACAAAAGTGGTGTACGTCCCTACTTTTTTATACCACGTCAAAGACTAGGTCGACGCCTTGGGCGTCTATGGTGACGGTTTGATTTTCTTTTAGCTCACCTTGTAGTAAGCGTAAAGCCAGCGGGTCTTGTAATAAGTGCTGGATGACACGCTTTAGGGGTCTGGCTCCGTACACTGGGTCGTAGCCCTGACGGCCTAGGAGTTCTTTGGCTTTGTCGGTTAATGTTAATTTGACCTTCTTGTCTTCTAACCGGCTGGCCAATGTCGCCACCTGAATGTCGACGATCTTATTTAAATCCTCACGGTCTAACCGGCGAAAAACCACGATCTCATCGACACGGTTTAAGAACTCCGGGCGGAAATGGGCGCGTAAGGCAGTGTTGATACGGTTGTCAATCTCACGCGGGTCGGTCATTTCAGCAACCTCGGCGGTGCCGATGTTGGAGGTCATGATTACGATCGTGTTCTTAAAATTGACCACCCGGCCCTGGCTGTCGGTCAAGCGGCCGTCGTCGAGTAATTGCAACAGCACATTAAAGACATCTGGGTGTGCTTTTTCGATCTCGTCCAAGAGCAATACCGCATAAGGCTTGCGGCGTACGGCTTCGGTTAATTGGCCGCCTTCTTCATAACCGACATAGCCCGGCGGGGCGCCGATTAAACGCGCCACACTGTGCTTTTCCATATATTCGCTCATGTCTAAACGCACCATGGCATTGGCATCATCGAATAAAAACCAGGCCAACGATTTAGCCAGCTCTGTTTTGCCAACACCGGTAGGGCCCACAAAAATGAATGAACCCGACGGGCGATTAGGATCGCTTAAACCGGTGCGTGAACGGCGGATACAGGAAGCAATGGCATCAATGGCCGCATCTTGCCCCACCACCCGCTGCTTTAACGCTTCTTCCATATGGATCAATTTCTCCGTCTCGCCTTGCATGAGCTTGGAGAGTGGAATCTTGGCCCATTTGGAAATGATCGCGGCAATGTCCTGGTCGTCGACTTCTTCTTTAAGTAAGCAGCCGTCTTTTTGCAATTTGGTTAATTCTTTATTTTTGACCTCTAACTCTTTATTTAAACCGACCAGCGTACCATAGCGGATTTCGGCTACTTTATTTAAATCACCGATCTTCTCGGCCTTGGTTTCTTCGAGTTTCTTGTCTTCAATTTGCGCCTTAATGGTACGGATGCGGTCGATGACAGCTTTTTCATTTTGCCAGCGCACGCGCATGATCTTATTTGTTTCTTTCAAACGGATTAATTCCTCGTCGATCTTCTTTAAGCGATCTTTGGAGGCTTCATCTGTTTCTTTCTTTAACGCCTGGCGTTCAATTTCAAGGCGGCGTATGTCGCGCTCATTGCTGTCTAAGGCCTGCGGCATGCTGTCGATTTCAATGCGCAGCTTGGAGGCGGCCTCATCGATCAAATCAATGGCTTTATCCGGCAAGAAGCGCTCGGTGATATAGCGCTGGCTCATCACAGCCGCGGCCACAATGGCGGCATCCTGGATGCGCACACCGTGATGCACTTCATATTTTTCTTTAAGGCCGCGCAAAATAGTAATGGTGTCTTCAACGGTCGGTTCATTGACCATCACCTGCTGGAATCGTCGCTCCAGCGCCGCGTCTTTTTCAATGTATTGGCGGTATTCATCCAGGGTTGTCGCACCAATGCAACGCAATTCTCCCCGGGCCAAGGCGGGTTTAAGGAGATTGGCAGCGTCGACACTTCCCTCGGCACGTCCTGCCCCAACAATGGTGTGTAACTCATCAATGAATAAAATAACGGATCCATTTTCCTTCTCCACTTCTTTTAAAACAGCTTTTAAACGGTCTTCAAATTCACCACGGAATTTAGCACCAGCCACCAATGCCCCCATGTCCAAGACCACGACCCTTTTATTTTTCAAGCCTTCGGGCACATCGCCTGAAAAAATACGCTGGGCCAACCCGTCGACAATGGCGGTCTTACCAACACCAGGCTCACCGATTAATACCGGATTATTCTTGGTGCGGCGTGACAAAACCTGAATGACGCGGCGAATTTCCTCGTCGCGCCCGATCACCGGGTCTAATTTATCCTTGGCCGCCAATTCTGTAAGGTCGCGGCCAAATCTTTCCAAGGGATTTTGGATTTCTTCAGGGTTTT
>CAZBJT010000213.1:0-3634 GCA_964492215.1 uncultured Planctomycetales bacterium
CAAGATCCGCAACTGGCAGCCCCCGATCACCGGAGAGATGATCATGGAAAAATTCGGCCTCCCTCCCGGCCGAACCGTCGGCGATCTCAAGAACGCCATCCGCGAAGCCATCCTGGACGGTGTAATCGATAACAATTTCGATTCGGCCTACGCTTTTATGATGCAAAAGGCTATTACCGCTAAAATCAGCACATTCTTTTATGCGCATGGATAATTTCGATCAATTTGCCGCCGACTATAAAACCATCTTAGATGACAGCTTAAAGCTAAGCGGGGAAGATGGTACCTATTTTGCGCAGTATAAGGCCAAATATATAGCCCGTTTAGTGGGGGTGGGTTTTTCAGGCAAGGTATTGGATTATGGCTGCGGCATTGGCTTATTGTCCGGTGCTGTAAAAGAGTATTTGCCGAAAGCTACCGTTGACGGGTATGATGTGTCATCTGTTTCTATTGAAAAAGTACCGGCGCCGCTAAAACAGCAAGGCGCATTTACGGCTGATGCAAAAATGCTGAAAGCTGATTATGATTTGATCGTTGTGGCCAATGTGTTGCATCATATAGAACCGGCTAATCGACAGGGTATGATTGCTTTACTTAAATCTTTATTGAGCCCAATGGGTCGGCTGGTGGTTTTCGAGCATAACCCATTGAATCCTGTGACGGTCAAGGTTGTGCGCGAGTCGCCATTAGACCGCGGAGTGGTTTTATTACCGTCGGTGGAGACTAAGAATTATTTAAGCCAGGCGGGATTAAAGGACGCAAAATTAGATTACATTGTGTTCTTCCCTAAATGGCTGGCTGCTTTGCGCTGGTCAGAACATTTATTAAGATGGTGCCCGATGGGGGCCCAGTATGCCGTTATTGGATTTAATAAAAATGCGTAAGCTAAAATTAATTTCTATCATTGTGCCTTGCTACAATGAGCAAGAGATCATCGCAGTCACGCATGAACGCCTTAAAGGTATTTTAGACGCATTGGTCAAAGAGGCCAAATGTGAGGCGTATGAGATCGTGTATGTTAATGACGGCTCAACCGATAATACGCAACAGGTGCTGGAAAAGATTTTTAGCGCAGATAAAAAGGTGCGCCTGATCGTATTGCGCCGCAATTTCGGTTTGCAGGGGGCCTTGACCGCAGGTCTATTTTTTGCACGCGGTGATGCCGCGATCACCATCGACGCTGATTTGCAAGACCCTCCGGAAAAAATCGTGGACATGATTGCTTTTTATGAGCAGGGCTATGATTTGGTTTTAGGGGTGCGCGAAGACAGGGCTACAGATACTTTCTTTAAGAGATTCATGGCTGAGAGCTTTTACCGCTTCTTAAAAGTAATGGGTGGTGAGGTTGTGCATAATCACGGGGACTTCCGTTTGATGGCGCGCGCCCTGGTCGATGAATTCAATGCCTTGACGGAACGCAACCGTTTTATCCGTGGCATGGTCCTGACACTCGATAATCATTATGCCAAAGTTTTTTATAAGCGAGAGGCCCGCACGCAGGGAGCGACCAAATTCAGCTTAAGTAAAATGTGTTCCTTTTCCTTGGACGGTGTTTTATCTCTTACGTTTATGCCGCTACGCATTGTGTCCATCATGGGCATTTTGTCTTGTGTGGCTGCAGTTGCCGGTATTATTTTTGTCATTTATGCCAAAATGTTCGGCTATGTGGTGCCGGGTTGGTCGTCCACCTTATTGCCGATTTTTGTTTTTAGCGGTTTGCAGCTGTTAAGTTTAGGGCTTATCGGCGAGTATTTGGGGCGCTTATATATGGAAGTCAAGCAACGCCCTTTATTCAGCGTCCGTCGTGAAATGACTCATTAAGAAAGGAAATACACTAGCATGGCCAATATTGAAGATTTCAAGAAGATCGAATTGATCGTCGCCCAAATCAAAGAAGTCAAAGAGCATCCTAATGCTGACAGGCTTTATGTGATACAGGTTGATACGGGCAAAGACGTGCGCCAGGTCGTCGCCGGTATACGCAAAGCCTATACCCCGGAACAATTAGTCGGACGCCGGGTGGTTTTAGTGGCTAATTTAGAGCCGGCCGTGATCCGCGGTGAAGCATCCAATGGCATGTTATTGGCGGCCTCGGATGAAACCAGTATGGCCTTACTCACGCCGGAAAAAGACGTGGCCTTAGGCAGCATCGTTAAATAATCATGCGCACTGTTATTATTTTATCGGTCAGCTCCGACATCGGTCTTTACTTGGCCAAAGCCTATTTAAGTGCCGGCTGCCGGGTGATCGGTACTTTCCGTACAGGTGCGCCTACTCATGAATTAAAATCCCCGCATTGCACGCTGTTTCCTTTGGATATTCATGATGAAACAAGCATGAAACATTTTTTAGCCGGGCTTAAGCGCCGCAAGATCACCTGGGACACGGTGATATCGTCGGTGGGTGAGCCTAAGCCTTTGCAGGCTTTTTTTAAGGCCGACATCAAGCAATGGCAGCGCTCCGTTGAAATCAATGGCTTAGATCAACTACGTGTGCTACACGGGCTTTATCCCTTACGCACCAAAAAATCCAATGTGGTTTTCTTTGCCGGCGGCGGCATGAACAATGCCGTGATCAATTTCTCCGCGTATACCTTAGGTAAAGTCACGCTGGCCAAAATGTGTGAATTTCTAGATGCGGAAAATCCGGACATGAATATTTTTATCGTCGGCCCGGGTTTAACCAAGACTAAGATTCATGAGTCGATTATCAAAGACCCGCATGTGTCGGTGCAAAAGAAAAAAGAAACGGTCGATTTCCTAAAGCATAAACAGGGCACGCCGCTGGAAGATATATTTGCCTGCATTGAATGGCTTTGCCGGGCGGGGAAAAATGTGGCTGGCGGCCGTAATTTCTCCGTTGTGCATGACCCTTGGAAGGGGAAGAAGGGCACGCTTTTGGCAAAGGCTTTGCGTCAAGACAAGGGCATGTATAAACTCAAACGCCACGGCAATGATTTCCTTAAAGAGAAGTAATGTATGTTTGATATCCTAATCGTACTCGGTGTTTTTGTTGCTGTGGTAGGGGTGCATTTGGCCATTTGCCGGGCATCGGGCAAGCGCTGTTTGTATGTGCGTGAGTTCTTGATGTTAGCGACGATCGGTTTGGCTTTATGCTTAGGGATTTTATGCGGCGGCCTTTTTCCTGCCATTAGTGCGGCCGAGCGTTTGATCGTCACATCGCTTTTGCTTTATGTGTTATTGATCCCCACTTACTTATGTTTCTATGTACTGACAATTTTGATGAGCCCCTCTAAGAAAGTGCTGATGTTATTGGCTGCTCACGGCTCATTGGACCGGACCGCGCTTCATCAAGGTTTAGCCGCCGAAGCATTTATCCAAACCCGAGTTGAGGATTTATTGGTTTCCGGGATGGTGGAAAACAAAAAGGGCCGCCTGGTGCTAACACCGCAAGGGCGCATGTATTTAAATGGTGTAAAGCTTTTTGGTGTATTGATGGGAAGACCTCAAGGGGGCTAATGTTAGACGTCTATGTGTTAACAGCGGCAGGCATTGCTTTTATCAGCATGCTTTTAGTGCAGGCCATTACTTTCCGTGCCTTGGATGAATCGCGGGTATTTCCGGCCTTGATCCAAAGTGTCATCAGTGGTGTCATCGTCTATACTGCGTTTTGC
>CAZBJT010000214.1:0-3614 GCA_964492215.1 uncultured Planctomycetales bacterium
TAATGAAGAAATAGAAGATTTATCGAGACAAGGCTTAGAATATTTTTTAAGAGCAGAAAATAAGACGTATAAGAACCTGGTTGACATGAATGAGTTTATTTTACCTGATGATGTAAGCAGTTACGATATTATTAAGCAATTATTGGTCATGAGAGCGGCGCAGATCGAAAATTTAGAAACCTATTTTAAGGCTTTTGAGACTTTTAAGCAATTCCCTGATGATATACAGAAACAACTCATTGCAGGCATTAAACATCATTTAACCCATGTGCCGGTGGTTTTTTATACCAATGACGATACTAAAATAGCGCAATTACAAAATGGTTTTGATCCCCGGCGAGTTTCGATTCGTTCGGCAGCAGGGATTGAAAAAGCAGGTACCAGGGTTGTTGGTTTGGCTTTAACTACCATGCTAGCTGAAGGTAATATTGCTGATTTAAAAGATGATATCATCGCGCAAAAAGGACCTTTCCTGGCCATTTCCATGGGGCCGGGGAATTTCTTATCCGCGGACCGTGTTTTTGATGTGGCCTTGGGAGACTCCAAAGCGCCGGCCATATGGAAAGCTACGATGCAAAAGGACAGGAGATATTCCGGCTCCTTATTGCCTTCCAGGACAACAACTTTCTTTGTGGATAAATTAGCTGCCAGCATGGTCCCCCGGCCAGGGCGGAAACTGCCACCGGCTTCTGTGGCGGCCAGTTCAGCCATGAATCCAGCCGCCTCCCTGATCAATCCCAAAGACATGGCCGTATGGATTTATGAACCCAAAGAATCTACCTTAGGGCCACAACTAATGGTATTAGCTTACAAAGGATATAAAAATGTAAAGATATTTGATACCGATCAATTTAGTAGGGATGATTTTGTAGATCAGGTGGCTGCTGCTGAACATCCTATATTAGCTATTGTTGCGTTAGAATATAATTCGCGTATATTAGATGATGCAGAGCAGATAGGACAAAAAATCGTGCAGAAAATTGCATCTTTGCAGAAAAGCAATGTTTTTACTGTCCTTACCAGCGGAGCTATTTTCCAAACAGACATGCAGGGAGACAGGTCTTTTACCTTAGGGAATGCTTCTTTTGTAAGTGGTATTATTAATGTCATTTCTTATTGTGCAGCTTTAGCCAGCGGTCCGGTTGTGCCAGCGGCCAAAGAAACGTCTCTTGATGGAGGGGGCCGGATCAAGTTTTTTAGTGAGCAGGAGCATACCGCCGCCGCTGCTGAAGCGATCATCCGTGAATTGGACCGGAATAATGCCATTGGTGCGTACACGCTGCTGGGCGGTTTTTCAGGCGATATATCTCAGGGTATCCTCGAACAACTAAAAAAACAACTCAATGCCAGGAAAGCCGCTGGTAATCCTGTTTCTTTTGAGAAAGTCTTTATCGTTGATTTGAATAATCATGCGCGGCGTTCACCGGATGCTGCCTTTATGCAGGAAGTAACCGGTGTGTTGACTGCGTATGATCCTCGTTTCAAGCAGGACCATGTATTTTTCCCCAAAACGGAAAGCGGCGCACAACCGGTCGGATTTCAATTCAAAAATTTTATTCATGATATGAATGAGGGCAAGTCGGGAGCGGAGGGTAGGACCGGATTTGTGGTATGGGGTAATTCTGCCTTGGCTATGAATATGGGACCTCGGGAGATGTCGCAAATCGACCGGGTGCTGATGGTTTCTGCTTTTTCCCAGGAATCAGCTGCCATTCACGGAGCATCCATGCTTAAAAGTATCCTAGGGTATCCTGACAGGCTTGCATTCTTTTTTGCACTGCCCGCTGAGTCTGCCAGCGCAGCCATGAACGCCGCCCTCTTAAAAGGCACCTTCGATTATAAGAGCATGGATGATATGGCCGTGCTAAAAGATCTTATCAAGATAGAACAAGACCGCTATACTCAGGCCAGGCAAAATCGGGCCCGGGGCCGTGCGGCAAATACCTTATACCCTTCTTTCTTATACGGGAATACCGGGCGGGGTAATGGGGTGCATATCGGGGTCGATATCAGTGGTACTAATGGCCGTGTGAATGTGCAGATTATTAAGAATGGCATTGTTGTCCTGGAGATTCCGGGCGATAGGTTTAGTTGGGATAAAGATGAGAATGGAGAAGAGAGAGGGTTGAAATTTAAAGATCCAGGTGGCCCTGATCCATATAAGCGCATAGCCCAAGGTATTTTAAAAAGTATCGAGGAAGCAAAGAAAAAAGGCCTTGAATTTGGCGTTGTCAGTATCGGTGTTTCCTGGGCCGATGGTATTGCTAAGACAAGTAAAAACCGGGGCGAGATTATTTCTTTATCAAAGGGATGGGAGAAACGCCCGGAGTTAATAGGCCTAGATCCAGCCAAAACATTAGAGACAACATTGAGTGATTTAAAGAAAAAAGATAAGAGTTTGGGGAAGTTGATTTTTAAGGTCAGAGCTGTGATGAATGACACTGAAGCTACCTTATATAATGTGGTTGGTGCTACCGGCGGGGGCATCACCGGAACCGGCCAAAATGATGCGGCCAAAGACGCCGAACAGGATGGCATGATCGTTAATTTTCAAAATGGCAGCAATGATCCTTCGGAAACCTTGTTGGGGCCGGATGAGAAGGCCATGCTCAAATTTTTTGTAGACCGCAAAGAGAAAGAGAATAAATACGAACGGTTAATGACTAGCAGTGGGTTAACCGAAACCATGCGTCAATATTTGCTCAGGCGTTCTAGTGATATTGAGAATCCAATGATCAAAGAAAAAATTCAAAATCCTGAAATATTTATGAAAAACTATCCATCTACTTTGGGTCGGGTGGCTGAAGATTATTTGAATGGCAGGATAGAAGCAGCTGCAGGTCTTTTAGCGACATTCTTTTCCCTAGAGGGCCAGGAAGTCGCAAAAGAGGATGTGGAGAAAGATTTGCCTTTGATCGTTGAAGCTATCTTGCTTAAGTCTAATAAGGCCGCGCAATTAGTGGCCATGAAGGTCTTTACCTCTTTAGAAATTGCTGATCCAAAGTTTGAAAAGCTTACGACACAAGGCATTTTATGGCCCAGGGACGGCAGTGTGTTCTGGCAATTCCCTTTGTTTAAAGAGCGGGTGGCGTTTCATTTAGAGCATATTATTGATTTACAAAAGGGTAAGAAGATAAAAGTTGAAACATATGAAAAGACGTCATTAGAAGGGTTGAAGGCGAAACCGGATGTATTTACCTTTGTGCATATTACTAATGCCACGTCCCGCGGTGTGGGTATTGCATCAGCTGAAGATGAATCTTTATATTTTGATGCTTTAGCCAAAACGGTTAAAGGCTATGATGATATTCAACACGCTGCTCCTACGCGATTGAATGATTTTTGGAAAAATGTGGTTTCTCCGTTGAAAAGGTCGCGCGGTGTGATCAAGGATTTTATCGATGAACCTGGTGATCTTATCAATAAAGTAAAACGTTTTTCCGATACATCGAATCCTGATGACTTAAGTAAATACCGTATCCATTTATTATTGCAGGCCTTGAACAGGCAAAGCCAACGGTTAAAAAGAGAAGGCAAAGAGAATGTCGCTAATCAACTTATCGCTTTGATTTTAAGTGCCCAACACGCCAACAATGCCCAAGCCAGTGCCGTCC
>CAZBJT010000215.1:0-3593 GCA_964492215.1 uncultured Planctomycetales bacterium
TAGACGCTACCAATTATTTTGCGCTCCATTTTTATTAGGCATGGATTGCGGATTGGTTGGGTTCTGATAAAATAAAAAAATGAACATGAGAAGATTTATTATTGCAGGTATAGCACTGGCGGGAATGGTGTTTGGTTCTTTGGCGCATGCCGACGAGCCGCCGCTTGACGGGGCCACCTTAAAACAATGCTACGAGCTGGCACTCAAACGCAGTGAGGTGATTGCTATTCAAGCCCAAGTCATTAAAGAAGCCCAGGGGCGGTTCATGCAATCGCTTGGCACGATCTTGCCGCAGGTGTCTTTTGTAGATACAGAAAAATTTCAGGATGGAACTAAGGGGGGCGGCACCAATGCCAGTTATGTGCCGCAGCGTCAATTTGTTTTTACCCAGCCGCTTTTTTCCGGGTTTAAAGAATTTGCCGCCATGGCTGCTTCCAAAGCTGAAAAGAGGCAGCGCCGGCAGGAATTGATCCGTGCTCAACAATTGCTTTTTACCGACGTGTCGGATGCCTTTTATTTGTTCAAAAATTATCAGGAGAATTTCAAGACGTTAGAGGACATTCATCAAGCCTTGCAAGACCGCATGACTGAATTGACCCACCGTGAATCATTGGGGCGTTCCCGCAGCAGTGAAGTAGCCAGCACCGAGGCGCGTTTTTATCAAAACGAAGCCGATGCCGAAGCCTTGCGCAGCCAGCTGGAAGTCACCCGTCAATTAATGGAATTTTTAGTGGGCAGGAAAGTTGTTTCATTGGCTGAGGCCAATGTGTTGACGGCTGATATAGGGCCGCAAGACACCTATGTGGCCAAGGCCGATACGCGGCCCGATGTGCAGGCTGCCCAAGAAGCCAGGCAAGTGGCCTTAAAACAAATCACCATTGCCCGTGCTGGTTTTTGGCCCACCGTCGATCTTACCGGTGATTATTACACAAAACGTGTCGGTTCCAATGTGGATTGGGACATTTTATTGAACATCAATGTGCCGATCTTTACCGGTACGCAAACGTTGGGCCAAGTCGAAACAGCCCAGGCCCTAGCTGAGGAAGCCAAGTTGCGTTTAAGCCAAACCAAGCGTCAGGCGGTTTTGGACATAGAAAATACCTATACGAAATTGATATCGGACCGCAAGCAAACCGATGCCTATAAAAAAGCCGTGGATGCGGCTGAGAAGAGTTACACTTTACAATCGGCCGATTACCGCAACAGTTCAGTGAATAATCTGGATGTGCTGCAGGCTTTGGAAGATTTACAAACCACCCGCCTTTCATATATTTCCATTAATAATGAAACCCAACGGATGTATTGGGACCTTAAAGTAGCCACCGGAGACATTTCAGATGACACTCTCTGACCTAGCGATTAAACGCCCGGTATTTGCCTGGATGTTCATGACGGGGTTGATCGTTTTTGGCATCATTGGCTTTAAGAGTTTAGGCGTCAGCCAATTACCCGATGTTGAATTCCCCACCATATCGGTGAATTTGACCTGGACCGGTGCGGCGCCTGAGGTCATGGAAGCGGATGTGGTGGACATTATCGAGCAGTCGGTGATGTCTCTGGAAGGGGTGAAGGATGTTTCTTCATCGGTGGGCCAGGGTACGGCCAATATCACGATCGAACTGGAAGTCGGCCGCGACATGGACGTGGCTGTCGAACAGGTGCAGACCAAGATCCTGCAGGCCCAGCGGCTTTTACCTAAAGATATAGATCCTCCCATCGTCACCAAGGTTAATCCCGCCCAGCAGCCATTTACGTGGCTGGCCTTGCACGGAGACCGTCCGCCCCGCGAATTGATGGCGTATGTGCAGGACCATTTGCAGGACAAATTTGCCACGGTGGCCGGGGTGGGTGACATCACGTTGGGTGGCTTTGTAGCGCCTAATTTGCGGGTGTGGGTCGACGCGGACAAATTGACCCAGAATGAATTGACCATCGACGATGTGGTCGATGCCATCGGCCAGCAGCATTCGGAAATACCTGCCGGGCGTATCGAGACCCCGACGATCGAAGAGGCTGTGCGCGCCATGGGCGAGGCCAGGACCACGGATGAATTTGGTAATATTTCCATGCCAAAAAGGAACGGCCAACCCATTTTCAAGCCGATTTACTTGAAAGATGTGGCGACGATCGAAGACGGTTTGGATGATGTGCGGCGCATTTCACGCAGCGATGGAAAGGCCGCTGTCGGTTTAGGTATACGCAAACAGATCGGTTCCAATGAAGTGGCGGTAAGCGACGGTATCTTTAAGAAACTCGATCTAGTGCGCAAGCAATTGCCCAAAGGCATGCAGTTAGATGCCGTGATCAACCGCACCAAATTCATTAAGGATTCCATCAATGAACTGGAAGTGACTTTGGTGCTTTCTGCCATTGTGACCTCATTAGTGTGCTGGCTGTTCTTGGGGTCATGGAGTGCCACGTTCAATATTTTAATGGCCATACCGACATCCATCATCGGTACGTTCATTGTTATTAATTTCCTGCATTTTACCCTCAACACTTTTACGGTCTTGGGCTTGTCGCTGGCCATTGGTATTGTGGTGGATGACTCGATCATGGTGCTGGAGAACATCGTGCGTTACCGGGAAAAAGGGGAAGACCGGGTAAAAGCCGCCCAGGAGGGTGCGCGCCAGGTGACATTTGCGGCCTTGGCCGCCACCGTCGCCATTATCGCGATTTTCTTGCCCGTGGCCTTTATGTCGGGCATTGTAGGCAAATTCTTTTATCAATTCGGCGTCACCATTTCCGTTGCTGTGGCCCTGTCTCTGCTGGAAGCGTTGATGTTGACCCCCATGCGTTGTTCCCAATTTTTGAAGGTGGAGGAGCGTACGACGCGTTTCGGCAAATCCGTAGAGGGGTCCTTTCATTGGTTGACGGGGCAATACCGTAAAGGCCTGGAATGGTCGCTGCATTACCGCTGGTGGGTGGTGGGCGCCTCATTGTTATTTTTTATGTTGTCCTTGGGTTTTGTTTTCTTTTTGCGTCAGGAATTCCTCCCGCCGCAGGACCAGAGCATGTTTGTCTTAAGCCTGCGCACACCGGTAGGCTCGTCCATCGACTTTACCAATGAACGTTTTAAGGAAGTGGAAAAGTTCATCGCCAGCCGTCCGGAGATTGATCATTACTTTGCCAACATCGGCGGGTCTCAGGTCAATCAAGGGAGTATCTTCCTGGCATTTAAACCGCCGCGTGAGCGTCCTATCGTAGCTCCGGCCAAACACCGTTTGTCCCAGGCTGAACTGATGAGCTTATTCCGTAAGCAGGTCAACAAGATCCCTAATGTGAAAGCCTTTGTCCAGGATTTATCGTTAAGCGGGTTTTCTGCTAAACGCGGGTTTCCTATTGAAATGTCCATCCGGGGCCCGGATTGGGACTCTTTATGGAAATATGCCCAGGACATACGCGAGCGCATGTCCAAAAGTAAATACATGGTCGATGTGGACACTGATTATTTGGAAGGGGCCTCTGAGATCGACGTTATCCCCGACCGTATTAAGGCCGCTGAGCGCGGGGTCGACATTGAAGCCATTAACACCGCCATCAATGCTGCGATCGGCGGGGAGAAGGTGTCCCAATACACGCATGATGCCAAG